>DQSS01000238.1 GCA_015663165.1 Arcobacter sp.
AACCTAATTTTTTAAGATAGATAATAACTTCTTTCATCATAATTGATGCCAAATGATTATTTCTAAATTCGGGCAATACTTTTATTAGCTCTAAATAAACACTTTTATTTATTTTATTAATTGTTATATTTGCAAATGATTTATCTTCATGGTTAAAATATATTTTATTGTTTTTTTCTTTTATTTTCATAAGTAATATTTTACACGATTAGAGTGTCAGTTTGGTGTCAATTGAATATTTTCATATACTATTAATCAAAATTATAATTATAATTTGATAAACTTATATCATAAAAGGATTTATGATGATAAATATAATACTTATTGCTTTTATATGTACAATTAGTTTAAATGCAAATAATAGCATTGAATCTAAAAAACATATACTAATACAAAAACAACTAAAAATAGAGATTGAAAAAGAAAAAAAGTACTCTATTGAACAAACATTTTATGGATATGATAACTATGACTTTGCAGGATCTGAAATAAATAAAGAGTCCTTAGAGTCGATTCCTAATTTAGAACTTGATGAACTTGATATGGATTCTGTTTATGACTAGTATTTAAATTTTATTTACTTTAACTTGTAATAGTTTATGCTACAATTGCATTATAATTATATAAAGAGATTAAATGAAAAAAATTGTAGCATTAATATTGTTGTTTTTATCAATAGTATTATGCCACTACTATACTACTAATACAAATAAAATAATAGATTCTATTTATTTAAATAAAAGTATAGAACTAAAATCAACAATAGAAAGTCTTATAGATAAAAAGAAAGGTGATGCATCTGCTTTAATTTACTTAATAAGTCAAGATAAAAATTTACAACAAGCACTAATCAAAAAAGACAATAGTTTAGTTGACTTCACTCAAACTATTAAAGGTTTAAGTAAAAATACTAGATTTAAAAATATATGGATACAAGTACTAGATAAAGATGGGCGAAGTTTTTATAGATCATGGACTAAAAAAGTTGGTGATAATGTATCTAAAGCAAGAGTAGATGTAGCAGATATGATAAAAAATCCAAAGCCTATGAATCAAATAAGTACTGGTAAATTTGACATGACATTTAGATCTATAAAACCTTTATATTATGAAGGAAAGTTTGTAGGTATGGTAGAGATGATTACTCATTTCAATTCAATAGCAAAGACACTACAAAGAAATGATATAGAACCAGTTATGATTGTTGATGAAAGTTATACAAGAAAATTTATTAAGCCTTTGACCGGAATATTTATATCTAACCACTATGTTGCAAATAAAAATGCTTCTAAGACTTTGATGAAACATATTGAAAATAACGATATTTATAAATTTATAAATATTGATACTTATCTGTTGTTTCAAGATTATATTGTTACAAGCTATGAAACTAGAAATCTAAAAAATAAACCAATGGGTTTTCATGTGTTATTTTATAAAATAAATAAAATTGATATGCATGAAATACAAGAGTTTAAAATATCATTTTTAATAAAAATGATTGTATTTTCAATTTTTATTATATTAGTAATTATCGTACTTGCGAATCAAACATATTTAAATAAGTTAAATATAAAAGTTAAAGAAAAAACAAAAGAATTGTCAATAATACTGGGGTCATACGATGCAAATGTTATATCATCTCAAACTGATACAAACGGGATAATTACTTATGCTAGTGCTGCATTATGTGAAATATCTGGATATTCAAAAGAAGAATTAATAGGCCAAAATCACAATATTATGAGGCATAAAGATATGTCAGCATTAATATTTAAAGAATTATGGAAAACGATAAAATCAGGAAAAGAATGGGAAGGTGAGATTAAAAATCTGAAAAAAAATAAAGGTTATTATTGGACAAAATCAAAAGTTACACCTATGTTAAATGAAGATAATGAAATTATAGGTTTTTCATCTATCAGGCATGATATAACAGCTCAAAAAGACTTTGATATGCAACATAAGCAGTTAATAGAATCAGAAAAGATGGCTAGTATTGGAGAAATGATAGGTAATATTGCCCATCAATGGAGACAGCCTCTTTCCGTGATTTCTACATCAGCTACAGCATTATCTTTAAAAGAAGAATGTGGAATTCTTGGAGATGATGATATATCAGAAGCTTGTGAAAATATAAATAAAAATGCACAATATTTATCTAAAACAATTGATGACTTTAGAAATTTCATTAAAGGGGACCAAGAAATAATAAAATTTAATATTGATGATGTGCTAAATTCATTTTTACATTTAGTAGCATCTACAATTAAAAAAGACAATATAAAAATGGTTACATCATTTTCTAAAGATATAAATATTGAAGGTTATCCAAATGAACTGATTCAATGTTTTATAAATATATTTAATAATTCAAAAGATGCTCTAGTAGAAAATAATGAGCTATCAAACAGATATATATTTATTGATGTTTCAAAAATAAATAAGCAAGTAATAATAACATTTAAAGATAATGCAGGTGGAATTAATTCTGATATTTTACCTAAAATATTTGAACCTTATTTTACGACAAAGCATCAAAGTAGAGGTACAGGATTAGGCTTACATATGACATATAATTTTATAGTTGATAGTATGAAAGGTTCAATTAAAGCATCAAACAGTAGCTACATCTATGAAAACAATGCATATAAAGGTGCACAATTTACTATAAGATTAGAATTGTCATGAGAAAAATTGTAGGTATAGCTTTAATAGCATTTGGGGTATTTTTAGAAGTATTATGGATAGGATTTTGTTTTGGTAGTGTTATTATTGGTATACTTTTACTTATATTTGCACCTAGAATATTATTTTTTCCTTTTACATTTTTTATGGCAATTGGATTATCTTTAATTTTGGGAGACAAATTTAAATCAGCTAAATTTAAATATCAAAATTATTCAAAATATAGTTCTTCTTCTCAGCCAAACTATACAAGTCAAGATACTATAGATAAGTATTATAAAACATTAGAATCTTTAAAAACTGATGATTTATCTACAATAAAGTCAAACTACAGAAGACTTATAAAGAAGTACCACTATGATTCAATTGCTAGTCAAAATTTATCTGATGAAATTGAAGAATTGTATAAGCAAAAAACACAAGAACTAAACGAAGCATATTCAGCTATCAAAGAGCATTTAAAATAACTTCTAAGCTATCTTACACATAGTAGCTTTTTCAATTAATTTATTAGCTACTATTTCATTCTCATTTATAAAGTTTTTTATCTCTAAATCTTCTAAGTCATCTATCTGTGCTTGGTGAGATATTTTTACTATTACTTGAATATTTTTGTCAATACTTTTTATAGACTCTGTAATAAGTCTTATTTTTTCATCATTATCTATTGCAATTATAACTGCTATCGAGTTTTTGATATACATAGAGTTTAAAAGCATTTTAGAAGCAGCATTTCCAAAAAATACTGTATCTCCTATATCATGTCCTTTTTTTACATGATCTCTATCGTGTTCTATTGCTAGATATGGAATATCTTTTTTCTTTAGTTGTTTTACTACTTTTTGTCCAAGTTGTGAATATCCACATACTATTATGTGGTTTTGTATCTCTGCACTTACTATTGGGTTTTCTAAAACCTCAGATTTTTTAACAAAGAATAAGTTAGAGAATACTCTTACATATTTTAAAGATAAAGAAGTAAATAGTAAAGATAAAATTACAACAGATATCATCAACTGATGAAGTTCACTAGATATAAGAGCACTTGAGGATGCTAAAGCAAATACCGCAAATGAAAACTCTCCAACTTGAGCTAAAGCAAGACCAGTTTTAAAAGCTCTTTTTGGAATAGAAAATAAACTTATAAGACCAAATATAAGTAAACCTTTTATCGTCAATATACTTATAGCTAAACCTATAATAAGAAAAAAGTTTGATAACACATAGTCAATATTTACTTGAATACCTACAGTTATAAAAAATAGACCAAGTAATATATCTCTAAAAGGCACAAGGTCAGCTTCTACTTGATACTTATATTTTGTTTCAGCAATAAGCATACCAGCTATAAATGCCCCTAAAGAATAAGAGAATCCAAAGATATGAGCAAAAAGGGCAGAAGATAAAACAATAAGTAAAATTGTACCTATAAATAACTCTTCACTTTTACTATCCACAACAAAAGCCAAAACTCTTCCAAGTACATATTTACCAATAAGATATAAAGTTATAAGTACAAAAGCACCAGATATGAAAGTATCAACTATCAAGCTAGATATAGAAGCTTCATGATTTGTAAATATAGTAATCATAATAAGTATAGGTATAACAGCTAAATCTTGAAATATAAGCATTCCAACGCTATATCTTCCATATGGTCTATGAATATCTCCATTTTCATTTAATACTTTTAGTACTATTGCTGTTGAAGAAAGAGAAAGAGCTGCACCTATAATAATAGAAGTTTTAACATCAAGGTTGAAAAAATGATGAGAAACAAATCCAAAAAACAAAGATACTATAAATACTTGCAATGTTCCAAATACAAATACTTCTTTTTTCATCTGTTTTAGATGATGTATTGAAAACTCTAAACCAATTGTAAACATAAGAAATACTATTCCAAACTCAGCTATATGTGATAGTTCTTCTTGTGTGATAGCAGAAAATCCCATAAAAAATGATAGTATAATACCTGTAAAGATATATCCAACTATGCTAGATACATGAATCTTTTTTAAGATTAAGTTTAATACTAATGAGATAGTTAAGGTAATAACTATAATACTTAAAATATCCATAATATATTTTCCTAAATTTTTACTTATTATAGCATATATTGTTATTCATAACATTATGATATAATCTAGTATATATAATTAAATTTACAGGATAAGAAATAATATGAAATATGATGTAATAGTAGTTGGTGGTGGGCATGCAGGAATTGAAGCTTCACTAGTATCTGCTCGAATGGG
Organism: Arcobacter sp.; assembly: GCA_015663165.1. Classification (GTDB taxonomy): domain Bacteria; phylum Campylobacterota; class Campylobacteria; order Campylobacterales; family Arcobacteraceae; genus CAIJNA01. The sequence goes on from DQSS01000238.1 coordinate 4,947, forward strand.
TAAAAAAACTTTACTTATAACTATGTTAGTTGAACAAATAGGTGCAGCTTCTTGTAATCCAGCTATTGGTGGACTTGCAAAAGGTCACTTAGTAAGAGAGCTTGATGCACTTGGTGGTCAAATGGGACTATGTACAGATGCAACAGGTATACAGTTTAGAATACTAAATGCTTCAAAAGGAGCAGCAGTTCAAGGAAGTCGTGCGCAAATAGATATGGATGCATATAGAATATATATGCAAAATATTTGTTTAAATACTCCAAATTTAGAAGTATACCAAGATGAGGTTTCTTCTTTAGTTTTAAATAAAAATAACGAAGTAACAGGAGTAAAAACAAATCTTGGAGAAGAATTTGAATCTTTAAAAGTAGTTTTAACAACTGGAACTTTTATGAAAGGTTTGATTCATATAGGAGAGAAAACTTATGAAGCTGGAAGAGCATGGGAACTTCCATCAACTACACTTTCAACACAACTTAAAGACTTAGGTTTAGACGTAGGAAGATTAAAAACTGGAACACCAGCAAGACTTGATGCTAAATCTTTAGATTTTTCTAGGATGGAAGCACATGGTGGAGATGAGATACCGACTCCTTTTTCATTTAGAACCAACAAAGAAGAGTTCAACCCTACTCAACTTCCATGTTATATTACATATACAAATTTAAATACTCACGATACGATTAGAAGTAACTTTGAGAGAGCTCCACTTTTTACAGGTCAGATTGAGGGTACGGGACCAAGATATTGTCCAAGTATAGAAGATAAAGTAAATAGATTCTCAGAGCGTGATAGACATCAGTTATTTTTAGAACCACAAACAAAAGATGCAAGAGAGTACTATATAAATGGTCTTTCTTCATCTCTACCAATAGATGTACAAAAGTCGATGATACATTCAATACCAGGTTTAGAAAATGCAAGAATAGTAAGATATGGATATGCAATAGAATATGACTACATAAACCCAACAGAATTACTTCATACACTTGAAACAAAGAAAGTAAAAAACTTATACCTAGCAGGGCAAATAAACGCAACTACGGGATATGAAGAAGCAGCTGCACAAGGGATTATTGCAGGTATAAATGCTGCGTTAGCTGTTGAAGGAAAAGAGCCATTTGTGCTAAGAAGAGATGAGAGTTATATTGGTGTTTTAATTGATGATTTAGTTACTAAAGGAACTTCTGAACCATATAGAATGTTTACTTCAAGAGCAGAATATAGACTTCTCTTAAGAGAAGAGAGTGCTGATATGAGACTTATGGGTTATGGATATGAGATGGGACTTATAACTGAAGAAACATATTTAAGTATGAAAGATAAACAACAAACAATTAATAGTGCAGTAGAATTCATGGAAAACGAATGGTTTACTCCTAAAAAAGAAAACTTGCAATTATTAAGTGACCTAGGACAAGATAAAATAAGTGATAGAACACTGCTTATAGATGTAGTAGGAAGAAGTACTATTAGTAAAGAAGGGTTTGATTTACTCGTACCATCTTTTAAAGACTTGGGAGATTATATGAAAGATCAAGTAATCATTGAGGCAAAATATTATAGATATGTAAAAAAACAGCAAAAACAAATCGATAAGATGAAAAAAATGCTAACTTTAAAAATACCTAAAAATTTTGTTTATGATGACTTACCTGGATTATCTACAGAAATAATAGAAAAGCTAAAAGCATATGCTCCTCCAACACTTTTTAATGCCAGTCAAATTAGTGGTATAACACCAAGTGCAATTGATATATTGCATTTAAATATAAATATGAAAGCAAAAAAATGAAAAGAACATTAGAAGTAATAAACGTAAAATGTGGTGGATGTGCAGGAACACTTAAAAAAGCACTTTTAGAAGAGTTTGGAGAAGTTGAAGTAAATCTTGATATTAATCCAAGACAAATCACACTTGAAGTAAGTGATGAAGATATGGATAAATTATCTTTAAAATTAAAGAGTTTAGGTTACCCCTTATCAAGTGAAAATTTAAATACAATAGAAAAAATAACAACAACAGCAAAGAGCTTTGTATCTTGTGCTGTTGGAAAGATGGATGCATAAATGGAATTATACGTATATTGTCAAAGTGGACATAACTTTGGATTAGAGAACTTAAGAAGAACAGCTGTTATTTGTAAGAAATTAGATGTATTTGAACCTTTACTTGCAACGGCAGATTATAGAGCTGCAAGTTTTGCAAAAGCTGAACTTGGAGTAAAGAAAACTGTAGGTATTGATGTAATTGAAAACTTACCAAATATGATGCTTAGAATGGATATGTTGATATTTGATTCTAAAGAACCAAATGAAACAATGCTTACATATATGAAGGCATATTGTTCACATCTTTATGAAGTTGGTGTTGATATTCCTTATGATATTGTAGATGATAATTTTTTTGAAGAATCTAAAAAAACTATCAAAAAAACCTTCTTTTTTGCTGATGACGATTATGAAAATGAATTATTAGATTTTGCACAAGATTCTTCAAAACAAGATATGAGTCTTCTTATGGGACATTATTTCTTTATGGGAAATGATGATAAATTAGCTTTTGCATTTAATGAGGTAATAGAAGATGAAGAATATGAAGAAACTATAAAACAAAGCGAATATCTACTAACTTCTAGTATTAATGCATGTATAGAATCACTTGCATCTGGAAACAAGCCAGTATACTTCCAAAGAGTTATAAAAGACAACAAAGGTCCTTTAGAGTTACTTGAAAAGTACAATATTCCAACTGCTAGTGGAGAAAATTTGGATGCATTAGTTGAAGACTTTGAAAAAATTATTGCTTCATATCCTAAAACTTTAAAAGTTGAGAAATTTGATATGTCAGCTATCTTGTCAGATATACAAGCAACTATGAAAAAATATGCAAGAATGATACAGTAGTTATGAAATCATTTTTAATATCTCTAGTTTTTATATCAACTATTTTTGCTAATAATCTTACTTTTTACAATGTTTCAGAAATTGAAGATGAAGAAAATAGTGATAAAAATATAAAAATATCAAATATGTATTATGATACTGGAGAATTAAAATCAAAACTTCTATATAACTTAAATCAAGCATTTGGAGTAAAAACTACATTTTCAAGAAAAGGCATTATTATTGCTGAAGAACCTTTTCATAATAATCAACTTGATGGTGTAAGAAAACTATATTATTTATCTGGAGCAGTTAGAGCAGAAGCTTTATATACAAGAAATAATAAAAATGGTTTACAAACCACATTTTATGAAAATGGTATAATAAAATCAAAATCATTTTTTAAAAATAATCAACTAGAAGGTATTAAGAAAAGGTATTTTCCAACTTCTGAGTTATCATCAGTAACTATGTATAAAAGAGGTAGAAAAAATGGAAAAGAATATAACTATTTTATTAGTGGGCTATCTCAGTCTGTTATAGAATATAAAGATAATAACATAGAAGGAATAAAAGAAGAGTACTATGTAACTGGAGAATTGTTTTCTAGACTTACTTTTAAAAATAACTTACAAAATGGACTCTCTCAAATATATCATAAAAATGGAATAGTAAAAGAAGAATTATATTATAGAAATGGACTACCTTTAGACCAAAATGAAGTATTAACAGATGAATCACAAAAAGATGAAGATGAAAATAAAAGATATGAATACTTTAAAAATGGGAATATTAAAAGTGAATATACTTATGAAAATAATATTCTAAATGGTTTATCAAAAAAATATTATCCAAATGGAACTATTAAAGAGGAAGTAATATTTATAAATGGTAAGAAAAATGGTAAGAAAAAAATTTATTATAAAAATGGAAATTTAAAATCTACAGAATATTATCTTCATAATAAAGTAAATGGATTGGTAATTGTTTATAGAAATAACAACTCTTACTTTAGTAAATCAATGTACAAAAATAATAAACTTCATGGATTAAAATCTATGTATTTTAGAACAGGAATTATAAAATCAACTACTTCATATAGTATGGGTAAATTAAATGGAGAAAAAAAGATGTTTTTTAAAGATGGAAGTTTAAAGTCTACTACTGATTATTTAAATGGAAAAGTTGATGGAATAATTACAAAATATTATTTAAATGGGAATACTGAAAGTGAAGTATTTTACGAAAATGATAAAGCAACAGGTAGAAAAAATAGCTTTGATACAAATGGAAATATAATAAAAAGAACGGAAGCCAAGAAATAAACTAAAGGATATATTAAAATGTTTAAAATAAAAAATATACTATTACTCCTAGTTGGGTTTATTTTTGCAAATGTAGGCTTAATGAAACTATCGGGGGTTTAAAAACTTCACTAAACTTAGGTACTATATAAGGAAACAAAGGATTTTTTATACTGGATTATAAAAAAGCA
>DQSS01000112.1 GCA_015663165.1 Arcobacter sp.
CGAGGGTCAATGCTTTGACGTAACTTCTCTATGAGTGAAAACAAAATGTAGGTCTTCCCACTACGACGAACCCCAATGAGAGATACTATCTTTTTAGTAGTTGTTGGTATTTCATAATCTCTAGGAACAATTCTTTCAAAAGTTCGTTCTTGGAAGTTAGTAATGAGCTTTTTGAAAGTTTCTTTCATAATTGTCCTTTTATACTAGGATAATTATAGCATTTTTTGTACTAGTATACTAGTATATAAATATTACTATAGCTATTTTAATAATTTAGATTTTATGTTAAATCATTAATATTATCTTGAAAAACATACTTTCGATGAAACTCTAAGTATTGTTCTCTCTTCTCAGGATAAATTCTCATAATATTTTTTGCATTTGGATTAATTTGAAGTTTTCCCCAAGTATAAGCACTTAGTTGTGTACCACAAATAAGTTCACCTTTATCACTGAAAGTTATATATCCTTGGTCAAAAAGTTTGTCATAAGTTGGAGAAAGAGCCAATCCATTTAAGTAATCTATTGCTTCTTTAGGTTTATCTTCTTTTATACAAACATTGTAGGGTTTAATATGACTTGCAATCAATAATCTATCATCAGAAATTTTAGAAAAAGGACATTGAGACATATAGTCTATAACTTTTTTTCTATATTTTGATGCACCTTCTCGTGAAATAGTTTTTTTATTTTTTTTCTCTTCTTGATTTTTAGTTACAAAATCTAAAGAAGAAATATTAAGTTGTGAATGAACAATGGAACGAAACTGATAATCTAATAAAATTCTAAAATAATAGATAGGTTGAGAAGATTGATTATTCGTTGGCAATAGTTTTAAAATTGAAAGATAAGAAATTTTAGGAAGAATCAACTTTCTCCACAAGTCCCAAATTTCTGAATTAGAACGAATATAACCTCTATTCCCTCGTTTGTTATCTGTAAAGTCTGAAACATCATAGATAGAAAAATTTATTTTCTTTTTAGAAAGGTTATTTATTTGTTTTAGGTTCTCATCAAAATTTTTAGTAATATCAAAATTATAAACTTGCTCTTGTTGTTGATATTCAATTCTTGCATCATAGAGATATTTTAATAAATTTTCTTTGCTAAAAAAGCAGTTTTCTTGGATGATAGGATAGGTTCTGTTGTTATTTATTTTTGTATTCCCCCACGTTGTATATTCAAAAAAATGATTTAACTTTTGTCCATTGTTTCCAATATAGCTTCCCACATACTTTCGAGACTCTCCATTCCCTTTAAAAATTTTTAATTTATTTTGTCGATGGATAAAACTATCTTCTGCTCTTAAATCTTGAATAGAATCAACAATATAATATTCAACTTCATCAACTTTTATTTTTTGAAAATTATTCATTTTGAGTTCCAAATTTACTAATATCCATCTCTTTCAAAATAGCAATTAATACATCAACGACTATACTATTTCCTGCTTGTCGATACATTTGGGTATCACTTACTATTTGTTTGAAACCATCTCCAAAACCCATAAGTCTTAGACATTCTTTTGGTGTTAATTTTCTAATTCGACCTTTATTATGCGTAACATAATTATCAACTCCTGCACGGTGCATTTTGTGCATAGATTGTAATAATGGTCGTGCTACTTCAAGGTCAGTTTTAGTAGAAGTCTTAAATTTTTTTGTACCACCTGCTAGAACATAAGTTTTTACTTTTTCAGATAAGTAATATTTCTCTTCCACTTCGTTTACATCAAAAATAAACTCAGCAAACTCTTGTTCTTCTTGATTTTCATAAATAAAATCTCCATGCCAATTAAATTGCTGATTGGCTTTTTGACAAATAGCTATATCGCCATTGATTTGAGTATAACGCTTTTTCCTATTTTTAGAACTGGTAACAAATTTGACCCCTTTTTCTTTTAGATAATATTTACTATCAATATAATCTTCTAAAAAGTCTTGCATTTTGTGTTCTAGTGGAATAGCTGATGGAAAATCAAATTCAACAGACTTGTCTTTAAAGCCAATTACAAATATTCGTTCTCTATGTTGAGCCATTCCATAATCTTTAGCATTTAAAACTTTATAAGAATACTTATAACCTAATTCATCGAAAGTAGCTTTGATGACTTCAAAAGTATTACCCTTATCATGGTTGAGTAATCCTTTGACATTTTCATAAATAAAAACTTTTGGTTTACTCTCTTTTACTACCCGAGCAAACTCATAAAAAAGTGTTCCACGAGTATCATTTAGTCCTTTTCGTTTTCCCACCATTGAAAAAGACTGACAAGGACTTCCTCCAACAAGTAAATCAATGTTATTTAGATACTTACTTCCATCAATATCCATAACATCATCATACCAATTATTGTTATTTATTTTGTAATTTTCAAAATAGCTTTGTTTTACAAATTTATCATTATCTGAAGCAAAAACTATTTCACTTTTTAATTGTAATCGTTTTAATGCAAACTCTACAGCTCCAATCCCTGAGAACATGGTAGCTAGTCGAATGGTTATATTAGGATATAAAAGTTTTTTATCTGTCCAAGTTTGATTTATAGTCTCTTCTTTAGGGAGTTTTATCGTCATTTTATATCCATTATAGTTATTTAATTTATCATTTATATTATACAGTAAGATTATTTTATATCTAAGAAATATGTCAAATTGTAATCTTTTTGAGTAAACAAAGCTATATCCCTTTTAAAGCCATAATCAACTCAGAAAAAACAGCTGCTCTAGTCTTCTTATCATTATCAGTCATCATATAAATAACTTCA
>DQSS01000328.1 GCA_015663165.1 Arcobacter sp.
CTAAAATATTATCTATATCTACCATTTTATTTAACACTTCTTTTATTTTTTATATATTAGTTTATCTAAATAATGATGAATATTTAGTAATAATTAAATTTTAAGTGCCATAGGGATAAAATTAATACTATGAAAAATAAAAAATGGCTAAAAAAACTACTTACATATAATCTTGTATCATTAATGATTGCATTATTTATTACAACTATTTATATTTCATTCCCATCATTACCAGAATCGTTTGATAAAACATTGCAAGATTCTATGTTTAAAATAAGAGGTAAGATAGCACCCACTGGTAATATAATTATTATAGATATTGATGAAAAATCATTAAAACAAGGTGGACAATGGCCATGGGGAAGAGATAAAGTTGCACAAGTTTTAGAAAATTTGACAAATGCAAATATTGGTGCTATTGGACTAGATATTGTATTTGCAGAGAATGATAGAAGTTCTCCTCATAAAGTTTTTAAAGATTACAACAAAAGTACAAAAAACATTCCAAACTATGATAATATTTTTGCCAAAGCAGTTGCTAGTACCCCGACAATATTAGGATATCAATTTGAACTAGAAAATAAAGAATTTATACAAAAAGATGACCCTTATATTCCAGCAATAATAATAGAAAAAAATAAACCAGAAAAAATTGAGTATATATTTGAAGCCAAAGGGGTTATTTTAAATATTCCAGAAATACAAAATAATTCATACTCATCTGGATTCATAAATAATATACCAGATGAATCTGGAATGGTAAGAACTGTACCATTACTAATAAGATACAATGAACAAATGTATCCTTCTTTAGCTTTAGAATTAATTCGTGCTTCTTTAGGTGTTCAAAAGATTTTTATAAACTATAGTCTTTTAGGTGTCGAAAATATAAGCTTGGGAGATTTTGTTATACCTACTGATATATATGGTCGTTTAACTATTAACTATAGAGGTGGAAAGAAAACATTTAAATATTTATCTATTATTGATATATTAAATAATAATTTCAACCCAAAAGATATAGAGGGGAAAATTGCATTAGTTGGTACATCTGCAACTGGACTATTAGATTTAAGAGCTATACCTTTTGATGCAACTTTTCCAGGGGTTGAAGTACATGCAAATGCAATTGACAATATTATAACCCAAGATTTTCTATCAAAACCTGAAGAGATGGCAAGTATGGATCTTTTACTTATCGTCATTGTTACTTTTTTAACTGTCATGCTTGTAACTTATTCTCCTTTTTGGTTAAACCCTTTTGTGATGATAATAATGGGAATTGCGGTTTACATTATAACTTATATTAGTTTATTTCACTATGGTCTTATATTTAATATTTTTCTTCCACTTCTTGCTGTTTTATTATCCATACTTATTACTACATTTATGGACTATATCTTTGAGATAAAAAAAGAGCAACTAATCAAAAAGAAATTTGCATCTAAAGTATCAGAAAATGTAATGGAAGAGATACTTAATAATAGTGATTCCCATAAATTTCATGCCATGCAAAGAGAAATAACAGTCTTTTTTTCAGATGTAAGAGGGTTTACAAATATATCTGAAGCAGCACCAAATGCAAAAATTCTTATTGAATTTATGAATGACTATATGGATCCTATGTCTGATATTCTTATGAAAAACCAAGGTACTATTGATAAATATATTGGCGATGCTATTATGGCTTATTGGAATGCACCTGTAGTACTAGAAGAACACGCAACATTTGCAGTAAACTCTGCACTAGAACAAATATATGCACTAGAACTATTAAATGAAAATATTAAAAATAATAATAAATATTTAGAGATAAATAAGATGTGTAAACAAAATAATACAGAACCTATACGTATAGGTATAGGTATAAATACAGGTATAGCAACTGTAGGCGAAATGGGATCCTCAAAAAGGAGTGATTATACAGTTATAGGAGATGCAGTAAATATAGCATCTAGAGTTGAATCCTTATGTAAATATTATGATTCTAAAATTAATATCACAAATTTTACAAAAGATAAAATAAACAATGATAATTATATATTTAGATTTTTAGATTCTGTAAAAGTAAAAGGTAAGAAAAATTCTATAGACATATGGCAAGTATTAGACTATGATGATAAAAGTGAATTTTCAACATTATGCAATATTGATAAAAAAGATTTAAAGGAGGAGTTAGACCAGTATCATTTTGCAGTAGAGTTGTATAAAATGTCAAACTTTAAACAAGCTTTAGATATATTTTTACAATTAAATGACATACATAATAAAACAAATAATAATATTTATGAAATATATGCTCAACGATGTGCACATTACTTAATAGACCCACCTGATGATTTTGATGGGATATATGAACATAAAATAAAAGGATAAATCATAATTAGAATTATATTATTTACTTTATTATTTACTAGTATTTCAAACGCTGTACTTATATCTAAAAAAAATATTAACTTAGATTTACCAGTAATCCAACTTGCTGTTTTTAAAAATATAGAAGATATTAAAAATGCAATAGCTCTTTTACCTAACAATAATACTTATAATATATATGTAGAAAAAATAAATAACTACACTATGTACGCTGTAAATATCAATGGTGGCAAACATCTAAGTAAACTAAAAACAATTTTTACAGATGCATTTTACATAAAAAAAATTAAGTTAAATAAAAATGTATTATTGCCAAAAGTTAAAAAACATATTTTGATAAAAAAAATAATTCCTAAAGTAATAAGTAAACCATTGGACATACTAAACATAATCAAAAAAGACACAAAGAAAAAATCACTATTAAAATCAAAAAAATATACTAATGCCTTAAAAGAATTTAAAAATAAAAACTATAGCATCTCTTATAATTTATTTGATGAACTTTTTTATACAAATCTTGAAAATATAAATATCAATTTTTATCTAGGAAGATCTGCTTTTGAAGTAAAAAACTATGAAGAAGCATTAAGTGCATACGAAAGAATTATTATAAATAGACCTCAAGAAATAAGAATTTGGCTAGAAATTGCAAGAACATATTATATGCAAAAAGATTATCAAAAATCTAAGCAAATTTTTCTAGATATAAAAAAGCAAAATCCTCCAACATTAGTTTTAACAAATATCAACAACTACCTTTCTTTAATAGAAAATAAAATAAAAAAACATACTTTTGATGGAACGTTAATAATGGGAATAGGATATGATTCAAATATAGAAAGTAAACCTGATAGTTTTGAATATGCTGGTACTTTAGAAGATGATTATGCATTCTATCATCAAGAAGTACTTTTGTTAAACCATAAATATAAATATTCTGATACATTAAATATCAAAAATACTTTTATGGTTTACAATAAAGGAATCAAAGACTATAAAAGCAAAAATGTAAAGCTAGTATCTTATACTCCTTCTATTGAAAGTATTTATAAGAACTACGTATTTACATATGCTTTAAATATAGATAAACTTTGGTATGGACCAAACCCTTATTTAACTACTTATTCTTTCATTCCAAAAGTTTCATATAAATATTCTCCTAAAACAACTGTTGAAAGTTCATTTAAATATCAATCAAAATCTAACTTAATAAAAGAAAATGAAAATAGAGATAGTACGTATATACAAGCAGATATTGCAATAAAGCATATTTTATCAAAAAAAATATTACTTAAATCACTACTTTTAACTTCAAAAGAAAGAAAAGATGATGGTACAACTACCAATATAGATTATACTTCATATTCATTATATGCTATGTTAAACTATTCATACTCTCCTAAAATTATTATTTCTCCTAAAATAAAATATACAAAAAAAGACTATAAAGATGAAAAAACATCTTGTATTAAAAATGAATTTAATCAATTAATTTGTGAAGAAAAAAAACAAAAAAATGATGAATATTTATATAATATTACAGGAACATATTTGTTAAGTAAAAAGTCAATTATTCAAAGTATTTTTAACTATAAATATAATTCATCGAATACTGTTGATAATAAATATGAGAAATACACACTTGGTGTAAACTTTATAAAAATGTTTTAAAGGAAAATTATGAAAATTTTATTAATAATCTTATTTGTAACTCAAATTCTTTTTTCAAGTGTAGGAATTGTATCTGCATTTAAAGGTAGTGCTCATGTACTTAGAGATGGAGAAAAGTTAGAAATAAAAACTGGCTTTAAGCTAGAAGAAAAAGATATATTATTAACACAAAAACAAACAAAACTTCAATTAATTTTTAAAGATAAAACTATTATAACAATTGGTCAAAACTCAAAATTTGAAATTGAAGCTTATTTTTATGATGAAAAAAAGAAGCCTAAAGTAAAAGCAAGATTTGGATTTGCAAAAGGTATTTTTAGAACAGTATCTGGAAAAATAGGAAAAATAAATCCTGATAAATTTAAAATTAAAGCCAACTCTGCAACAATTGGAATTAGGGGAACAAAATTTGATGTAATAGTTACTTCTAAAAATACACAAATTGGTGTATTACAAGGTATTGTATATCATGAACACAATAATAAAATAGTAGATATTAATCCAGGAGAAATATTAACATTTACAATAAAAACAAATATTATAAAAGTAAAAGAAGGGACTTTAAAAGAAAATATTAAAGTTCAAAAGAAAATAAAAAAAGAAGCTAAAAAAACAATCCAAAAGGATTCTAAAAAAGTGATTAAAGAAGTAGAGCTTAAGAAATCTGAAATTACAACAACAAAAGAATCAACAGTACTACCTAAAACTACTATAAAAACTGTTATTGAAAGTTTAGAAGTTGTAAGTACTCCAACAAGCACTGAGTTATTAAGTGATATTAAAGTACCAACAATAGAAAGTATTATTGATAATTTTGATGAAATATTTATTTCTTATGATGATGTAATCGATAATAGTCCAAGTAATGCTACACAAGAAGAAACAGTTACTACTACAACTAATACTTCTTCTGAAACTTTAACTAGTGATTTATCTGTAGATGTAGATATTAATACCCTAAAAACAGATGAATTAGCTCAATATTTTCAATACTCTTATTGGTTAGAAGAAAACTGGATGGACATTCAAAAATATCTAGCAGAAAACTTAACTCCAGAAGATATAATACAAGGTTATATAGATGGGGGTAATACTGCATCATATATAGGAGATGTCTCTGCCAAAGTAAATACTGCTGCTGATATACTAAAAGGTAATATTAATTTAGAAATAAATTTTGGAACTCAAAATATAAGTGGTAGTATTTATAATATAGGAGACTACGGTGTAAATTTTAATGGTAGTGATAGTTCTCCTAGTGATAAAACATTCACTTCAGCTGGGTTTGCCTTAAACTCTGGTTTCGATGGAAAATCTCAAACTGTATCTAGTGCTTCTATTGAGGGTAAATTTTATGGTAGCACAGGAAGTATAGTAGGTGGTAAGTTTAACTATACACTTATAGATGGAAATCAAAATATCAATATAATAAACGGTGTATATGGAAGTAAACTAACAACTAAATAGTAATCTTAAACAGAATTATAGTCTTTGTAAATATTTAAAACAATGATATAGTAATTGATTGAAGTGGTGGGTCCAGAAGGATTCGAACCTTCGACCACTCGGTTATGAGCCGAGTGCTCTAACCAACTGAGCTATGGACCCATAAAAAGGTTCAGTTGATTTAAGTTCGGTATTATAACTGACTTAATATAAAAAGTCAATAAAATAATACATAAATTTATAAATTCTTTAAAAATACAAGAGTAACTATGATATACTCCTTTTAATGAAAGAGATTTATTTTATAACAGCGACAAATACTAATATTGGGAAAACTAAAGCTTGTGAAATTTTTTTGAAAAAGTTTGCAAAAGATGGTAAAAAAGTAGGATACTTAAAGCCTATAGAAACAGGTGTAATAGATATTCCACTAGATGGTACACTTTTATTAAATCTTACAAAAGAGCTTAATCCTTCTTTTGATGTAAGTATTAATGATGTTGTACCTTTTCAGTATAAACTTCCTGCAGCTCCATTTGTGGCTTCAAACACTTCAAATATAGATATAAAAATAATCAAAAATAAAATAGAAGAACTTTTGAAACTTTGTGATGTACTTATAGTTGAAGGTGCTGGTGGTCTAATGGTGCCTATAAATAAAGATTATTTTATATATGACCTAATAAAAGATATTCAACCAACTAAGACAATATTGGTTTGTCCATCACACTTAGGAAGTATAAATGACACTCTACTATCTCAAAATCTTCTAAAACAACATAACATAAAGTTTGACTGGTATATCAACCTATATAAAGACGTAAATGATTTTGAAAATATCACTTTGCCTTTTTATAAAGCATATTTTGATAGAATAAGATATCTACAAGATATATAATACAATATAAGGTACTACATGAAATTAATTTTTACAATATTATTTAGTTTTTTATTTTTAAATGCAAATCCATTTGAAGAAAAAACATTCAATTTATACAATACAACACAAACAACTGCAACTATAAAAATTGGCTCATTAGTAATTGGTCAAAGTGGTATTATAATTCATAAATTTAAAAATAATAAATCAACTATATTAACAGATGCTATTGTAACTAACTCTAATAAGTTAGAATCTACAATTGAATTTCTAAATACTACTGTTTTAAAACAAACTGCCATACCAACTACAAATCTAAATCCAAGTAATGATGATAAATTTGTACTTAATCACTTATGGACAACTAGTCTTTTACTTACTCCAAACTTTGAATCAAAACAAAGAATCAAAAAAGCATATTATAGCAATAACTTTATTGATACAGATATTTTTGCAGCATGGCTAAAAATAAATAATACCCCTGTACCCAAAAAAGAAGATATTCAAAAATTTACATCTTATAATAATATAGGTTCTATATTTATACAAGCAGGCAAAAAGCTTTATATTATAGATGCTGTATCTTTTAAAGTGATTCAAGAAAGAGATATACTTATTAAAAGTGAAAAAGTTCAAGTTCCATTTTTCTCAAATGTACAAGATATAGAAAAAAGTACTTTTTCTTGGTTTTCACCAGCAAAAATAGACAACTACAACGAATATTACACAAACCTATTAGGAATAAATAATGATAGATAATAAACACTTAGACTTTTTAAAAAGTATTGTTGGCTCTGATAATGTAAAAAGTGATAAAGCACATATGATTGCATACTCTTATGATGCTACAAGAACAAGATTTGAGCCAGATGCTGTTGTGTTTCCAAAAGATAAACACGATGTATCAAAGATATTAAAATACTGTAACGATAACTTAATAATAATCGTGCCAAGAGGTGCTGGTAGTGGATTTACTGGTGGGGCATTGCCTGCAAGTGGAGGAATACTTATATCTATGGAAAGATATATGAATAAGCTTATTGAAATAGACATGGACAATATGCTTGCAGTTGTGCAACCTGGTCTTATAAATATGGAACTTCAAAAAGCAGCAGAGCAAGTTGGGCTATTTTATCCTCCAGATCCTGCAAGTGAAGAGTACTCAACACTTGGTGGAAATGTAAGTGAAAATGCTGGTGGTATGAGAGCTGCTAAGTACGGTATCACTAAAGATTATGTTATGGCTATGGAAGCTGTTTTACCAAGTGGAGAGATTATAAAAGCTGGTAAAAAAACTATCAAAGATGTAGCTGGATTCAATATAGCAGGAATACTTACAGGTAGTGAAGGAACTTTAGCAATAATCACCGAGATAACTTTAAAACTTATTCCAAAACCAAAACACAAAAAAACATATATGGGAATATTTCCAGATGTTACATCTGCTATGAATGCTGTATTTAAATCTCTTAGTGCGGGAGCAAATCCTGTTGCTATGGAATTTTTAGATGCACTTTGTATTCAAGCACTAAAAGAAAAACTGAATGTAGATTTACCAAGTAACGCAGGTGCTGTTTTAATTGGAGATGTTGATGGTAACTTACCTGAAGAGATTGCGTTCCAACTTGAAACATTAGAAAAAAGTTTCAAAGAAAATGGAAGTAGTGAGTTTAGAATTGCTGCAAATGATGAAGAAGCAAAAACTCTATGGTATGCAAGAAAAAACGCATCTCCAGCTGTTACTATTTTTGGAACAAAAAAACTAAATGAAGATATTTCAGTACCTAGATCTATGCTTCCTGAAGCTTTAAAAAATATATATGCTATAGGTGAAAATTATAACTTTAAAGTTCCATGTTTTGGACATAGTGGAGATGGAAATATACATGTGAATGTAATGGTTCCAGATAAAAATGATGAAAAACAGATGGCTGATGGACACAAAGCTATTGAAGAAATATTCCAAATGGTTGTTGATATGGGTGGAACACTTAGTGGTGAACATGGAATAGGAACTGCTAAGGCTCCATTTATGAATATTGCATTTACAGAGGCTGAGATGAATTTATTTAGGGCTGTTAAAAAAGCATTTGATCCAAATAATATCCTTAATCCCAATAAGATGGGATTGTAAAAGAAATTTAATTGAAAGAAAAAATAAAACACTTAATAGACTTTTTTAATGATGATACTCTTTATTACTCTGCTAGTCTAAGTTTCTTTACTATATTTTCTATTCTTCCTATTTTAGCACTACTTATAGTTGTGATGTCTTCATCTCCTATATTTTCTTCAAATATTGACCTTCTTATGTTATATGTGCTGGATTTTATTAATCCTACACATTCTAGTGAAGTAACAAATGCTATTACTCATTTTCTTAAAAATATAGACCAACTTGGTAGTCTTGGTATATTTTATTTGATATTTGTATTTACAATGTTTTTTAAAGATTATGAGTATATTGTAAGTAAAATACATAAAACAAAAAAGCGTTCATTTATAGCATTGGTTTCTTTATATATTAGTTTTTTACTTCTTATTCCTATAACTTTTGTACTTTTTATCTCTATTACTACACTATTCACAAATCCATATATTCAAATATTTTTGAATTCATTATTTGCGATGTTTATATTTACTGTTTTATTTAAAATATCTGTAAATAAGCATATATCACTTAGAGCATCTGTTATATCTGCATTTTTAACTCTTGGTTCTTTGAAACTTACTCAGACTTTATTTATATATTATGTACTATATAATACAACTTATTCCACAATATATGGAACATTGAGTATAATGCTATTTATGTTTTTATGGATATATATTTCTTGGACTATATACCTATACGGAATCAAAATTTGCCACAAACTAAACTTGCAGGATAAAAAAAATGCCTCTTAATATTATATTATTTACTTTACTTTCATCTATCTCTCTTTTTGCAGCAGATGCAGCACCACTTATAAACCTAAGCATTGCCCAAGTAGAACAACCAGAACAATTTGTAAAAACAATAAACATAGCAATAATACTTGCACTTTTTGTTTTAGCACCATCACTTCTTTTGATGGCTACAAGCTTCACAAGACTTCTAATAGTTTTTGGACTATTAAGACAAGCTATGGGGCTACAACAATCTCCACCAAACCAAGTAATAGTTTCACTTTCACTTATACTTACATTTTTTATTATGCAACCATATGCAGATGTAGCTTGGAATCAAGGCATCAAACCATATATGGAAAAAACAATTCCATATGATATAGCAATTGAAAAAAGTATAGGTCCATTTAAAGGCTTTATGGTAAAAAATACAAGGGAAAAAGATTTAGCACTATTTTATAGAATAAGTGGTAAACCAAATCCAAAGAATATCGAAGATATATCTATAGTAACTCTTATGCCAGCATTTATTATCAGTGAACTTAGAACTGCTTTTGAGATAGGATTTTTGATATTCTTACCATTTTTGGTTATAGATATTATTGTTGCTTCCATTCTTATGAGTCTTGGTATGATGATGCTACCACCTGTAATGATATCCTTACCTATAAAATTGGTCTTTTTTATCATCATTGATGGTTGGCATGTTATTATTGGGAATCTAGCTCAGTCATTCAAGTAATATAAGTTTAAATTATATTTTAAATAATTTAAACTTATATTACTAAAATTTATTGTAATATTCCATATTATAACAAATGAGGCTTAATGAAACTATCGGGGGTTTAAAAACTTCACTAAACTTAGGTACTATATAAGGAAACAAAGGATTTTTTATAATGGATTATAAAAAAGC
>DQSS01000111.1 GCA_015663165.1 Arcobacter sp.
AAAGACTATTTAGAATCTATAGGATTTTCATGGCATACAGATGAAGATAAAACATCATATGTAAGTGATGAACTTTTAGTGATAAACGAAAAAGAAGCAGAAGCATTTTATGATGCTTCAAATGAACTATATGATATGTTTTGTGAAGCTGGTGAATATGTAATAGAAAATAATTTATTTCATGAATTAGATATACCATTTAACCTAGTTGAAATCATAAAAGCTTCATGGGAAAATGATGTACATTGGCATCTGTATGGAAGATTTGATTTAGCTGGTGGAATAGATGGTCAGCCTATCAAACTTATAGAATTCAATGCTGATACTCCAACATCTCTTTTTGAAACTGCAATTATTCAGTGGGCTATGTTGAAGTTTAATAATCTAGAAGATTCAAATCAATTCAACTCTTTATATGAAGCGTTAAAAGATAACTTTAAAAGATTTGTAACTCTTGGTGAAGATGTATCAGAGTTTGATGAGCATTATAAACAATTGAATTGGAAGATATTGTTTTCAAGTGTTAAAGGAAATGATGAAGAAGAACATACAGTAAAACTTCTTCAACATATAGCGACTGAAGCTGGATATGAAACTGACTTTTCATTTATAGATGATACTGAGTTTAGTGATGATGGAATATCTAAAGATGGTAAATTATTTGAACTATGGTTCAAACTAATTCCTTGGGAAGATATTGCAATAGATGAAGGTGAATTAGCTGTAATACTTACAGATATAATCAACAATCAAAAAGCAATCATATTCAACCCAGCATACACTCTAATCTTCCAATCAAAGGGTATCATGAAGATATTATGGGATATGTATCCTAATCATCCTCTTTTACTTCAAACAAGCTTTGAGCCTTTAGAAAACACTAAACAAGTAGAGAAGATGTGTTTTGGTAGAGAAGGTGCAAATATAGCAATTGTAAATAAAGATAACTCTTTAGATGTAAAAACAGATGGTGCATATGAAAATGGAAAAGCTATCTATCAAGAATATACGCAGTTCCCTCAAGATGAAAATGGAAACTATTATCAAGCTGGAGTATTTTATGCTTATGAAGCTTGTGGTTTAGGATTTAGAAAAGGTGGGAAGATTTTAGATAATATGTCTAAATTTGTAGGACATATTGTAGAATAACTTATAAACTAAAGATTTTTTATCTTTAGTTTATAACAACATCAATAGAAGATGATATAAGTACTTTTTGTTCTTTATACCATTTTGTATCTTCAATTTTTGGAAATACTTCTTTCATAATAGTAAGTGGACTCTCATCCCAAGAACTAGAATTTTGTACTAGTTTCCAATCTAACTCTTTTAAAACATACGACATTATTTGATTTATAATTAAATAATGCTCTTTCATTTCTATAAGATTACATACTTTTTCTTGTTGTAAAATATTCTTAGATATTTGTTTTCTTATATCTCTAGGATATGTATCTTTTAAAGTTTTTAATATATCTTCGTTTTTCATTTTAAAATCCATTTGGGTTAAATCCAAAATCAGCTCCACTATCAAATCCGCCAAACATATCATCTGAAGAATTAGAAAATGTAGGATTTTTGTATCCATTTTGAACGCTCAAATTTTGTAGCTTCATAATATCATTTTTGATATCTATTGATGCTGGACAAACCAATGAACATGCTCCACACAATGTACAATCCCAAACACCATTTGTTTGTATTGCATCAAGTTTACTTTTTGTACTTGATTCTTTATTATCTTCTAGGTACCTATATGCACGAGTTAGAGCAAATGGACCTATAAAGTCTTTATTTACTTCATATACAGGACAAGAGCTATAGCAAGAGTTACATAATATACAATTACTTTGTAAATCAATTTTATCTACATCGTTTTGAGTTACTTCATTTGTAGATTTTGTTTCAAGATTAGCTTTACTTTGAAGAAGTCTATTTTTAATATTTCTATCATCAACAACCAAATCTCTTATAACTTCAAGATTTTTTAATGGCTCTACAATAGTAGTACCTAAAGAAATAGTAGAGCAACAAGCAAGCTGTTCAACTCCATCAACTCGTACAGCACAAGAACCACAAACACCACTTTTACATCCATACTTAAAAGCTAAAGAGTTATTTGATGTAGTTTTAATATGCACTAAAACATCTAAAATATTTGTAATCTTCTCATCAATGCTATATTCTTTTTCGCAGATTATTATTTTATTTAACATCTTCTAGCCTTATATTTAATACATCATTTATCTTTGAAGATATAGTATTTTGTTCAAACTCTACTTTAGAATCTGGAAAGTCACTTCTATAGTGTGCTCCCCTACTTTCAGTTCTATTTAGAGCTGAAGATATAATAATTTCTGCACATACAATCATATTTTTAAACTCTAAAAGCTCTTTTAAATTTGTATTATATACTTTAGATTTATCTGTTGTAGATAGATTTTTAAACTCATTTTTATATTCTAAAACCGTATTTAATGCTTCATTTAATTTTTCATCATTTTTAAATAAACCTACATTTTCGTACATAATTTTACCAAGATTTTCTCTTAGTTTATAAAAGTCATTTTTAGATTCTTTTGTAAATTCATTACTTATACTATTTTCATCGCTCGTAAATTGCTCATATACTTTAGAAATTATTGGATTATCACTTATACAAAGTGTATCACCAAGACTCTTTCCAAAAGTGATAATTTCAAGTAAAGAATTACCACCAAGTCTATTTGCACCATGTACACCATTTGATGAACACTCACCTATTGCATAAAGTGATTTGATGTTAGTACTTGAATCATCCTTTACCTTAATACCACCCATAGTATAATGACTTGCTGGAGTAATAGGTATCAAGTCTTTATCCATCTTTAGACCAGTAAATTGTTCACAAAGTTTATATTCTTGTGGCATAAGATGCATAATTTTTTCTAATCCAAGATGTCTTATATCTAAGAAAACTTCTTGTCTATTTAATAGTTTTGTATAAATCTCTCTTGCAACTATATCTCTAGGAAGTAGCTCATCTACAAATCTTTTTTCATCAGAAGTTACGAGATATCCACCCTCTCCTCTTGCCGATTCACTTATAAGTATAAACTTATCTTTTAGTGCTGTTGGATGAAACTGTACAAATTCCATATTTTCCAGCTCAACTCCTGCATTAAATGAAGCAATAATTCCATCAGATGTTGTAGCACTAGAATTTGTACTATAGTTGTGATAGACACCACCATAACCACCACTTGCAACAATTGTAGCCTTAGAAAGTATTTGTTTTACTTCAGATGTCTTGATATCTAAAGCTGTAATACCTTTTACCTCTTCATCTTCTACTATTAAGTTTAAAAGCATTGTATCATCTATAAATGTTATTCCTAAAGCTAATGCTGTATCAAATAGAGTATGAAGTATCTTAAGTCCCGTATAATCAGCACTATAACAAGCTCTTTTATTTGATGCACCACCCATTTGTCTTTGAGCTATATTAGAATTTTCATCTCTTGAAAAAGGAACTCCTAGAGTATCTAGCCACTTT
This sequence comes from Arcobacter sp., assembly GCA_015663165.1. Lineage (GTDB taxonomy): Bacteria > Campylobacterota > Campylobacteria > Campylobacterales > Arcobacteraceae > CAIJNA01. The sequence goes on from DQSS01000111.1 coordinate 3,536, forward strand.
ATAGTACTAGATGCTTCTTCACACATAAAAAAAATTGACTTTTCATTTCCTAATTTGTTTGCAGACTTTAAAGTATCATTGATATGGTTTGCGACAGTATCATCATTCTTGCCTAATACTGCATTTATTCCACCTTGGGCTTGTGAAGTTTGTGAAGCAGTTGCATTTGTTTTTGAAACTATTGCAACATCAAAACCTCTATTGTGTAAAGAAATTGCAGAACTTAACCCAGCACCACCATTTCCTATAATCAAAACATCATACATTTAAGTACCTCCGTTAAATTAAACACCATTTTTGACAATACAGAAAGCCTTAGATAAAGTATAGAAAAATATTAAAACTACCCGTAGGTAATTTTAATATTTTTCTATACTTTAGATGAGGCTTTATGCGTTGCCCTTTAGGGTGCTATTTTAAGCCATCACCTTTCATCATTTTAAATCTCAAATTACCTACGGGTAGTTTACAATTTAAAATAACAAAATCTGATGGC
>DQSS01000317.1 GCA_015663165.1 Arcobacter sp.
ACATGAACTATTATCTACAAATAAAAAATTAGAAGAAGAAAAAATATATTATAAAAGTCTAGTTGATGCTTATATATCTATGGTAAAAGTAGATAAGAATGGTATAATTAATGAAGTTTCAAAACAATTTGCCAAACTATTAGAATACCGACCAAAAGATTTAATCGGTCATAATATATCAATGATAAAAGAAACAACTTGTCCTCATATATCATTTCAAAAACAAATGTTACAAGCAATCCATAAAAAAACAGAAGTGGAGTCACAAAGTATGTTAAGTACTAAAAATAATAAAATTATATCATTTGACGTTAAAATGGTTGCTTTTTACGGTGCTGATAGTTTAGTTGCTGGTTATAACTTATATTTTAACCAAATAAGTAAAGATAGCTGTAGCCTATAAAAAACTATTTAATTAGTTTTTTTACAGCGTTTATATAACTTAAACTTGATAAGTTATTGTTATTCTTATAAGCAATATCAAAAGCTGTTCCATGATCTACAGATGTTCTTAAAATTGGTAAATTTAAAGATACATTTATAGACTCATCAAAATATAGTGCTTTTAATGGTGCTAAACCTTGATCATGATACATAGCTATAAAATAAGTGTACTTATCTCTAAAGTTAGGACTAAAAGCTATATCAGGTACGCAAGGACCAATAAATACTTCTTTTTTCAAATCTTTATTTATTGCTTTTATTGCTTTTATAATTATTTTTTCTTCATCTCCTAAGACACCATTATCTCCTGCATGTGGATTTAATCCCAATACAGAAACTTTTTTTGGTTTCTCACTATTGTAAAAATCTATAAAAAATTGTTTTAACTTTTTATATTTAATAGTAAAAGCCACTTTTTTCAATGCTATATGTTCAGTATAAAGAGCTACATACATCTTAGGACATCCAAGCATCATAATTGCATCTTTTTTAAATACATCCCTTAGCATGTCAGTATGACCTACATAATGTATACCTGCTTTACTCCAAGATTCTTTGTTTATTGGTAAAGTACATACTCCAATAGCTTTTTTATTTTTTACTAAATTTATTGCATCCATAAATGAGTTATATGAAAATAGTCCAGATTTTTTTGATACCTGCCCTGCTTTTATTTTAAATTTACCTTTTGTTTTATAGGTATTAAAACTTTTTGGTATTTTTATATTTAGTAACTTAGCTGCTTGATTTAGTAGGTCATCGTTTATACAATATATTGGATTACATAATTTTTTAATATTTTTATGATTTTGCAATGCAAGTTGTATTCCAACTCCATTTATATCTCCAAGTGATATTGCAATAGTTTTTTTAGGCATCAACAATTAGCTTTTTCATATCTTTTATAGCTGTACTTAAACCATCAAATACACTTCTTGCAATAATACTTTGTCCAATATTTAGTTCTTCTATATCAGTTATTTGTGCTATGAAATCTACATTTTGATAGTTTAGTCCATGACCTGCTGCTACTTTTAAACCTAAGTCATCAGCCGTTTCACTTGCAATTTCAAGTTCTTCTACACTTTTAACAAATATCTTTGATAATTCTTTTCTTGGTAATTCTAACTCTTTTATACTATGATGAGTTTTATTAAGCCCTGAGTTTAACATAGCAAATATATTTGCAAATTTTCCAGTATGCAACTCTATCCATTGCACTTTTAACTTAGCACTTAACTCAATAACTTTTTCATTTGGATCTATAAAAAGTGATACTTCTATCTCATTTTCTTTTAGTTTTTTTACAACTTTTTTGATTTGTTCATAGTTTGATTCAACATCTAGTCCACCTTCAGTTGTAACTTCAGCCCTATTTTCAGGTACTAAAGTAACTCTATGAGGTTTTAACTTACATGCTATATCAACTATCTCATCATTGATACTACATTCTAAATTTACAGGAAGTTGTGAAAGATTTATGATATTTTTTGCATCTTCATCTTGAATATGCCTTCTATCTTCTCTTAAATGAATAGTGATTTGATCTGCACCACTTAATTTACATATTCCCAATGCGTCTAGTGGGTTGGGATCGTTTATAGCCCTAGCTTCTCTTAAAACTGCAATGTGGTCAATATTTACGCCTAATAACATCATATACCTTTATACTAATATATGAAATTATAGCAAAGTTTTTTTAAACTGTTATATCAACTTTTGTAGGTATCTCTTCTTTTTCTCTAGGACTTGCTTCTACACCTTTAAGTTCAGCAATTTTAGCATCTATAATCTCTAAAGTTCTTTTTTGAGTTTGGTATGATATTTCAGGTAATTCTCCACCCCACATTTTTGTGGCATCCTCAAAACCTTGAACTATTCCAGATCTTCCTGCTTGAAGTTTTTCCAAATCATCACCAGAAAAACCTAAAACAAAATTAGCAACTCGTCCTGAAGTTTGCTCAACACCAAAAAATCCATTTTCACCTACAAGCTCTGAAGCTTCTTCTTTTGTAAGTTCAGTTATTGGCTTACCTTCATATCCTATATTGTCAAGTGAAAAATTATCATCAACTACTTTTCCACCTAGAAAATCTAAAATATCTTTTTGAGCTTCAGAATTATCAGATGTAGTTTTACTAGCTTCCATCATGAGTAATATAAGCTGTGCACCCATAGATAAAGATACTTCAACAGCAGATTTATTTAGTTCTTCTTCTAAAGAGAGTTCTTTTGTTTGATTTTTTTGTGTAGTGTTTTTTGAAGAATCTTCAAAAATATTTACATTTGCTTGCGCATAAGGGTTAGAATTGATTTGCATAATATTTCCTTATATTTTAATATAATATATTCTATCATAAGAAATCTAATATTAAGAAATGTTTATTGTAATTTATACTTAATTATACTTGGAACTATCTCCATTCTAAAATATCTAGGAAATTTATCTTTTAATTCTTCTTTGATTTCCAAAGGAAATATCTTTGTGATAGAATCTTGTATATCACTAAAGTATTGTTTATCTCCTCCTACAAACACAAGTTGTTCATAACTTCCATCACTTAAAATTGTTAATTTTATTTTTGTACTAATAATTGATTTATTATATTGTATAACTTGAATATTCTTATATATTTGTTTTTCTAAATCTTCATATAATTTTGTAGTTGTATACTCTATTTTTGGGATATTTGTAGAAAGTACTTCGTCTTTTTTGTTTAAAACTATTTTCTTTTTCTCTATAGTTTGAACTTTTTTTCTCTTTTCTTTTTTAATTATTCTTTTAGGGATTATTTGCTCTTTTTCTTTTTTTATAATCTCTTTGTTGATTACTTCTTTAACTTCTACTTTTTTAGGTTCTTCAACGACAGGTTTAGCTTTTGGTAGTGTTTTTTTTATAATTTTAGGCTTTGTCACTTTTTTTTGTTTTAAAATTATTGTAGTATTTTTGTCGTTATCTAATTTTAATATTTTGCTATTATTAGTATCATTGTTATCAGTATTTATAATTGTTTTATTTAAGTCTTTAGCTATAACTTTTACAGCTATTTCTTTTTTAACAATATCTTCATCACTAGAAAATAAACTATATATCCCATATATCACCCCAAGTATTATAGCAATAATAAACATATCTTCATAAAAAGCTTTTCGATTATTCAAGTTGTTTCCTTATAATGTAATTAGCTACATTATAAGAACTTTTAACTTAATACTCGTTTTGAAGTATCAAATGCAAACTCATGATAAAAATTATTGTTAAATTCAAATTGCGCTATCTCTTCTAAACCCAATTTTCTCTTATGTGCAGCATATGATCTAGGATTTATTTTATTTACAAATGTTACAAGTATTGAGAATCTTTTTGACATAGATTCTAAAGAAAAATCAAACAACTCTTCTAAAACTCCACTTCCCCGTACAGACTTATCAATACATACTGGACCATATTGATATGAATTTTCTTTTGTTATTGTTTGACCATTAAACTCTAAAGATGGTAAATTTTTAACCATAAATTCAAACATCTTCCACTTAGACCAATACTCCCAAGATGCTGACATAACATATCCTACAACCTCATCATCTTTTATAGCTATAAATATTCCCTTTTCATCTCTTATTATATTTTCTAGTTCTGATGCGGTAAAAGCAGTTGTAACAAATCCATCTTTTTTATCTTCTTCCTTTATAGAATCTACTTGATATTTATAATGTAATTTTAGTATATTTTCAATATCACTTATTTGTGCTATTTTTAGTTTCATTGTTTACCTTTTGTAATTTTGTTTATTATAATATTTTTTAAAGTATTTGTCATTAACCTATGTTAAATTCAACTCTTTTCTTATTCTTGATAAAGCAACTTCTGTTATACCAAGATATGATGCTATATGATAGTTTGGTACAAGCAATGCAACTTTTTCATACTCTTGTAAAAAATTCTCATATCTTTGAGTAGCGCTTAAAAGTAAAAAATCAGATTCTCGTCTTTCTTTTTTTATAATCAAATTTTCGTATATCTTTAAAGTTAAAGTATTCCATTCTTTATATTTTGCACCAAGATTAATAAAATCTGCATATGAAATATAAATAGTAGTACAGTCTGCAAGTATCTCAACACTAAAAGGTGAACCAGAGCCTTGAGTAACTGAAGAAATACTACTTATTAAGTGTCCTTGTTTTTGTGCAAATGATTTATTAAACTCTTTACCGTTATCTTTAAAGTAGTAATACCTAGCAACACCATCAATTAAAAAATAAAAGTCTTCAATTTTATCATCAATATAAAAAAGATGTTCACCCTCTTTTAAACTTTTACTTTTAAAGTGTCTAGATACATCACTCCATGTATCTTTAGAAATATAAGATATTTTGTTTAATATTGGATATAAGATGTCAAGTTGTTTTTGCATATTTGTCTTTACTTATTTTAAATTTTTTATTGCTTAATTCTATCTAAAAAAAAGTAAATAATACAAGCAAATCAGCTCATTAAGCAAAAACTAGATATAATAATATATATAAATATAACAAATAATTTAACTTATTTGATTAGAAGAGGAATATTATGACAATAGAAAATATTGACAAAAGATATGTTTTAAATACATATGCAAGAAACTATGTAAACTTTGTATCAGGAACAAATGCAACACTTACAGATGACAAAAAAAACAACTATATAGATTTTACATCGGGTATTGGTGTAGTTTCAGTTGGGCATGGAAATAAAAGAGTGGCTGATGCTATTTGTAATCAAGTACAAAATATAACACATATGTCAAACTTATTTGCCATAGAGCCACAAAGTTTATTAGCAGAGAAAATAGCAAAACTTAGTGGGTATGATGTAGCATGTTTCTTTGGAAACTCTGGTGCTGAAGCAAATGAAGGTGCTATTAAAATAGCAAGAAAATATGGTGAAACAAAATTTAACAATAAAAAGTTTAAAATCATCACTTTAGAAAATTCATTTCATGGAAGAACTATTACAACAATTAAAGCAACAGGACAAAAAGAGATGCACAAAGATGATTTTGCACCATATCCTGATGGTTTTTCTTTTGAAGAAAAAATAAATAATATTTATAACTCTATTGATGACGAAACCGTTGCAGTTATGATTGAGTTAGTACAAGGGGAAGGTGGTGTTCAACCATTTTGTAAAAGTGAAGTACAAAAATTAGCTACATTTTTAAAAGAAAATGAAATCTTACTAATAGTAGATGAAGTACAAACAGGTGGATATAGAACAGGAGAATTTTTAGCATCAAATACCTATGAAATAACTCCAGATATTATTACGATGGCAAAAGGTGTTGGTGGTGGAGTACCTATTGGAATAGTTATGACTACACATAAAGACATCTTAGTTCCAGGTGACCATGGAAGTACATTTGGTGGTAACTTCTTAAGCACTAGAGCTTCTCTTGAAGTTTGTAATATACTAGAAGAAATAAAAAATAATGGTTCTTTAGATAAAACTATATCTTACTTTGAAGAAAAACTTGAAGTATTTTATAGTTCAAATAAAAATTTATTTACTTCTTTAGTTGGTCTTGGTTTAATGAAAGGATTAAGAGTAAAAGATGCAGATACTTTATCTAGTATTATGACAAATGCTTTTGATGAGGGCGTGTTAGTTCTTAAAGCTGGAAAAAACACTTTACGATTTCTACCGCCACTTACTATTACAAACCATGAGATTGATGAAGGATTTAAAAGGTTAGAAAATGCAGTTAAATCTATCTAAATTTATAAGTGGTGTAACTGCTTCACTTATATTATCAAGTTCGCTTATAGCATCCCAAATACTTACAGAACAAAGAATAGAAGTATTAAAATTGTCAAATGAAAAAGCTGCAAAAGATAATGATAAGTTAAAAATAGATTGGATAAATGCTGTTAACTATAATTATATTTATTCAAAAGATGATAAAAGGGGAGATAGTAAAAAATCCATTATATCTATCAATCAACCTATTTTTAAAAGTGGCGGAATTTTTTCTGCTATTGATTATGCTTCAAATGTAAAAACTTCAACAAAAATATCTTTAGAACTTCAAAAGAAAGAGCTTATTAAAAAAGCATTAAATATAACATACAACATAAAAAAACTTGATATTCAAATTCAAAAGCAAAAACTTGCAATAGCAAATGCAATTATAGATTTAAAAATAAAAAAAGAAAGTGTTTTTAATGGTCTTCTTGATATATCTTTTTTAAATAATTCACTTATAAGTAAAAATGCAAAACAATCTGCACTTTTAGATTTAGAGTTTTCAAAAAAATCTTTGATTAACTCTTTGTCTTCTCTTTCTTCTTTGAGTTATTTAGATATTGAACTTCCTGTATTTCAAAATATTTCAAAAGAAGAGTTTGAGAAAAATAATATTTATATTCAAAAAAATAGTTCAGATTTAAAAGCAAAGAAAAATCTTACATGGATGACAACATCTAAATATCTTCCAACAGTAAATGTAAACTATACATATACAAAAGACCATACTTTAGATACTACAAACGATAACTATGGATTTACAGTAAATATTCCTTTAGATATAAAATCATTTGATGACAGTGGCGCTAGTAAGATATCTTATCTTACTGCAAAAAAAGAACTAGAAATTTTTATAATAGAACAAAATAACTTTTTAGCTACTCAAAATCTAAAATTAGAAATGTTAGAATCTAAGATATCTTTAACTTCACAAAATATAAGTGCATATTCGAAACTTTTAAATCAAACAAAAGAATTAGAAGATGCAGGAATGAAAACATCTTTGGATGTAGAAGTTTTACAAAACTCAAAAGATGCAGAGAAACTAAACTTAGAAGTATTTGCAATTGACAAACAAATAGAACTTTTAGAAATATACTCACGAGTATCAAATGACTAAATTCTCAGACTATTTTGAACAATGGCTTTATAAAGAAGATGGATATTATGCCAAATATAAAACTATAGGAAAAGATGGTGATTTTTATACAGCGGTTTCTACTAGTAAATTCTTTGGTGGTAGTATTGCTAAAAAATTAATCCAAACTATTGAAGAAGGTTTTTTACAAAACGATACAACTATACTTGAAGTTGGGGCTCATCATGGATATTTATCTGCTGATATTATTCAGTTTATATACACTATAAAGCCTGAACTTCTTGAAACTTTAAACTTTGCAATAGTTGAAAGATATGATAACTTACAAGAGAAACAAAAAGCATACTTTGAAGAATCTTTTGGTGATGCTGTAAATCTAAAACATTATAAGTGCATAGAAGATGTAAAGTTAGACAATGCTTTTGTTGTAGCAAATGAAATATTTGACGCCTTTCCATGTGAACTTGTAAACACAAAAGATGATGTTTTAGAGCAGGCATTTGTAAAAGACGATGAAATCATTTGGCAAAAATGTGAAGATGAAGAGTTAATACAAACTTGTAAAACAAATCAAATCACAAAAGGTGAAGTATCTTTAGGTTTTAAATGGTTTGCAGAAAGTTTAGCTGCAAATATTGGTACATTCGAATTTGTAACATTTGATTACGGAGATGAATATCCTAGAAATGACTTCTCATGTAGAATATATCAAAAGCACAATGTCTATCCAATCTTTGATGAAGCAATAAAGTTAAAAGAGTTATTTAAAAAAACAGATATAACTTATGATGTAAACTTTTCATATTTAATAAACTGTTTCAAAGAAGTAGGCGTTGAGAATACCATATATGAAACTCAGCTAAAAGCATTAGTAAGATTTGGAATAATTGAATTACTTGAAATACTTCATAAAAATGCAGATGAGAAAACATATTTAAAAGAAACAAACAGAGTGAAAACATTGCTTGAACCAACTGGTATGGGCGATAGATTTAAAATGGCAACATTTAGAAAAAACAATAAATAAGAAGAAAAAAACAATGAATAAAAATATATCAATAATAATATTAGCAGCAGGAAAAGGTTCTAGAATGAAATCTTCTACACCTAAAGTATTACATAAAATATCTGGTTTTGAGATGCTTTATTATTCTATCAAAGAAGCACAAGAACTAAGTGATGATATACATGTAGTTCTTTACCATCAAGCTTCTCGTGTTCAAGAAGCTATGGAAAAATACTTCACAGGAGTAAACTTCACTATGCAAGACCATGATAACTATCCTGGAACTGGTGGAGCTGTTATGGGTATGAATCTAAAATATGAAAATACTTTAGTTTTAAATGGAGATATGCCTTTAATTCAAAAATCTGAACTAGAAAAGTTTTTAGACTATAAAGATTCTGCTATTGTTATGTCTGTTTTAGATTTAAATGATGCTAGTGGTTATGGTAGAGTAATAATACAAAATGATAATGTTCAAAAAATAGTTGAACAAAAAGATTGTAATGATGCAGAACTAAAAGTAAATATCGCAAATGCAGGAATATATTGTTTTAATACAAAGTTTTTAAATGAGAACTTAGCAAAATTAAATAACAATAACGCACAAGAAGAATACTACATAACAGACTTAATAGAGTTAGCAATAAATCAAAATCTAAAAGTATCTCCTTTAGTTGTAGATGAAGACAATTTTAAAGGTGTAAACTCTAAGTTTGACCTTGCAAATGCAGAAGTTCTACACCAAAATAGAATCAAAAAAGAGTTTATGACTGCTGGCATTATTATGAGAATGCCTGACACTATTTATATAGAAGCAAATGTAAAAATTGAAGGTGAAAGTATACTAGAAAATAATGTAACACTTCTTGGTAATACTACAATTATTAACTCACATATCAAAACTTCTTCAGTTGTAGAAGATTCTATTTTAGACAATAGTGACATAGGACCAATGGCAAGAGTAAGACCTGCTTCAGTTCTAAAAGACACACATCTAGGAAACTTTGTAGAAGTAAAAAAATCAAACCTAAACGGTGTAAAAGCTGGACATCTAGCATACCTAGGTGATAGTACAATTGATACAGGTACAAATATTGGGGCTGGAACTATTACATGTAATTATGATGGAGTAAGTAAGTATAAAACTATTATAGGAAAGAATGTATTCATAGGAAGTGATTCTCAACTAATAGCACCTATTACACTTGAAGACGATACTATAATTGCAGCAGGAAGTACAGTAAGTTCAGATGTGAAATCTGGTGAACTATTTATAAGTAGAGCAAAAGGAAGAACTATAAAAGATTTCTTTTATAAATTCTTTGGAAAAAAATAATGCAATTATTAGAAAATAAAAAAATACTTCTAGGAGTTACTGGAAGTATAGCTATATATAAAACTCTTGAACTAATCAGGCTTTATATAAAAGCAGGCGCAAAAGTAAAAGTTATCATGACTGAGTCTTCAAAGAAATTTGTAACACCACTTACTTTTGAAACAATATCTCAAAATATTATATTAGATGAACAAAGTGAAGATTGGTCTACCAATACAATAAATAATCATATAGCTATAGGAAAATGGGCAGATATATTTGTATTAGCGCCAGTAACTGCAAATACAATAAATAAACTAGCAAATGGAATTGCAGATAATTTACTTCTTCAAACTGCATTAGCATACCCTAGAATAAAACTTCTTTGTCCAGCAGCAAATACACATATGATGGGAAATCCACTTACAAAAGCATCTTTAAAGATGTTAAAACTTTGTAACTTTAAACTTATAGGAACACAAACAAAAGAGCTTGCTTGTAAAGATGTAGGTGATGGTGCATTAGCAAATATAGAAGATATATTTCATTCAACTGCTTGTGAACTTTTAAAAGATGATTATTGGATTGATAGAAAAGTTGTACTAACTGGTGGTGGTACAATTGAAAAAATTGATGATGTTAGATTTATATCTAATTTTTCTTCTGGAAAAATGGCAGCTTCATTAGCTACAGCTTTATATTATAGAGGTGCAGAAGTTTGTCTTGTAACTACAAAGGATATAGAAACTCCAAATGAAGTGCATACTATAAATGTACAAAGTACTGAAGATATGATTGCCTTTGCTGAAGATAGTATAAGAATTGCAAAAAAAGGTAAGCTTAGTTCTGCAACGCTTATGGATAGTTCAAATGTAGAACTTATTCAGAAAAAACCTTTCTTCTTTTCTGTGGCTGCTGTGTCTGATTATATTCCTACTTTTCCACAAAATGGTAAAATGAAAAAATCTGATATAGGAGATACTTGGGATTTGAAGCTTAAGAAAAATATTGATATATTAGATACTTTAGATAAAAGTGGTATTTATTCTATAGGTTTTAAAGCAGAGTTAGATGAAACTACTGCTTCACAAAATGCACTTAATATGTTAGAAAACAAAAATCTTGATGCTATATGTTTAAATATAATATCTTCTAAAAATAACTTTGGAAGTGATACAAATAGTATTGATTTAATAAGTAAACATAACAATATCTATAAACTTACACCTAAAGATAAATTAGAATTATCACTTGAAGTTTTAGAAGCTTTAAAAGTAGAGTTTAATGAAGATTAATCTTTCACTTCCTGCCCTACCTAAACATATTGCTATCATTATGGATGGTAATGGAAGATGGGCAAAGGAACAAGGTTTAAATAGAACAGCAGGTCATGAAAAAGGTGCAAGTACAGTTAGAGATATCACTATACATTGTTCAAAAATTGGTATAGAATACCTTACTTTATATGCTTTTTCAACTGAAAACTGGAATAGACCAAGATTAGAAGTTGAGTTTTTAATGAAACTTCTTGAGCGATATTTTAAAAGTGAACTAAAAATATACTTAGAAAATAATGTAAAATTTAAAGCTATAGGAAATCTTTCAAAGTTTTCTTCTAAATTACAAAAAATCATAAAAGACACAGAAGAAAAAACATCTTCATGTACTGGACTTACTCAAGTTTTAGCTTTAAATTATGGAAGTAGAGATGAAATAGTAAGAGCAGTAAGAAAACTAAATGATAATAATTTAGAAGTAAATGAAGAAAATATAAACTCATCTTTAGATACATCTTTTATGAGTGATGTTGATTTACTTATTCGTACAAGTGGTGAAATAAGAATATCAAACTATTTACTTTGGCAAAGTGCTTATGCAGAGATGTTTTTTACTCAAACATATTGGCCAGAGTTTAGTACTGATGAGCTCGATGATATTATTTCTGATTTCAACAAAAGAGATAGAAGATTTGGTGGATTGTAAAAAATGATTGAATTTTTTGTAGTTATTTTTGGACTTATTATTGGTAGCTTTTTAAATGTATTGGTATATAGATTACCTTTAAGTATCTCACTTATAAATCCAAAAAGGTCTTTTTGTACATCTTGTAATACTCAAATCAAATGGTATGAAAATATACCTGTGCTTTCTTATCTTTACTTAAAAGCAAAATGTCCAAATTGTTCTATTAAGATTTCTATAGTTTATCCTCTTGTTGAAATAGTAACTTCTGTTATTACATTATTGTTGTATTTAAAATATGGGCTTGATATAAATTTTTATATTTCAATATTTTTATTTTATACTTTAATAGTATTATCATTTATAGATTTTGAATATAAAGCTGTTCCCGATTATTTACTTTTAATTGCAATTGTTACATCATTTTTTATTGTTGATTTTTCATTTCAAAATGCTATGATTTTTGCTGGTGGTTTTGTTTTGCTTGACTTTTTTATCACTTATTATATTCAAAATATAAAAGCTAAAATAACAAAAAATGATGACTTGTTAGATCAAACAGCTTTAGGTGAAGGTGATATTCCAATTGTGGCTATTATTGGTGGTATGCTTGGTGTTAAACTTGGACTTGTTGCTATATTTTTAGCATCTTTATTTGCAATATTACCAGCAATTTATAATATTGTTAAAAAGAGTGATATAGAAACTCCTTTTATTCCATTTTTAGTTATGGGATTACTTTCATGTTTTTTATTTAGTGATTTTATTTTTAATATTTTAGAAGGAATTATATAATGAAACTATTAAAACGATATCTTTTAAGTACTCTTTCAAATACTTTTTTTCCTATTTTTATGACATTATTTGCTATAACATCTGTTATATTTTTAGTAAAAATTGCAGCTTTAACTTCAATTATTACGATGAGTTTCTCAGAATTATTATATCTATATTCATTGACTATTCCTCAAATACTTTTTTATACTTTACCCATAACTTTTTTTATTACAGCTATTATTAACCTTTCAAAATTATCAAAAGAGTATGAGCTTATTGTAATCACTAGTTTCGGATTATCTCCGCTAAAAGTAATGAAGATTTTCATCCCAATTTCATTATTGCTTAGTATTTCTTTAATTATTATATCTTTTGTACTTATTCCTAAGGCCAAATATATGGAAAATTCATTTATTGATAAAAAAAAGCAAGAAGCACAATTTAATATTAAACCAAGTGAATATGGTCAAAAATTTGGACCTTGGTATATATATGTGCAAGATAAAAATAATAACACATATAAAGATATTATATTATATCAATCAGAAATAAACAAAGATACATTTATCATTGCACAGCAAGCAAAAATAAAAAATAACACAAATACCTTAAGTTTAAAATTATTTGATGGTAGTGCATCAACTATAACCAACAAAATAAATCAAGTTGATTTTAAAACTATGTCAATGAATAGTTATATTAAGCAATCAAAGCAAATTTCATCATTTAAAGATTTAATTAACTATTGGAAGAATGCACCTGCTGAGTCAGTAAAAAAACGTAGAATATTACAGAACATTTTTATCTCTGTATTGCCATTTATCTCTGTATTATTTTATATTTCATTTGGATATTTTAATCCTAGATATGAGAAAAATAAAAATACAATTTATGCAATTTTATTAGTTTTAGTATATATGATTGCAACACAAAAAATTGCGCTAAGTCGTGATTATTATTTATTAGCAGTTGTACCAATTGGATGGATACTTATATCCATATTCTTTTACTTTAGAAGAATAAGGCCTTACTATTAATATAAAGTTGACTATTTCATATGATGGTTCTAAGTTTTTTGGATCTCAAAAACAACCAGGAAAAAATACAGTACAAGACCATCTGGAAGATGTACTAAAAAGATTAGGAATAACATCTAATACAGATTTTTCTGGTCGTACTGATAAACATGTACATGCAAGTGGGCAAGTTGTATCTTGTATTGTTCCTATATTTTGGAATGATTTAACTAAACTAAAAGATAAACTAAACTATATGCTAACTTCATCTATAAGAATTTCATCTATAAGTGAAGTAGATAAAAACTTCCATGCAAGGTTCTCAGCTAAAAAAAGATCTTATAGGTATATAATCTCAAAAAAACGATTAACAGCTTTTAACAACAATTATATGGCTTATAAAGATAACTTAGATTTAAAAAGTATGCAAGAAGCTGCAAATGAATTTATTGGTATTCATGATTTTGAATATTTTAGTAAAAATGGAAGTGAACCTATTAGTACAATAAGAGAAATATATAGTATAAAACTATATGAATATAAAGATGTTATTGTATTAAAGTTTAATGCAAACTCTTATTTAAGATCTCAAATACGAATGATAGTTGATTTTTTATTTAAAATATCTAGTAAAAAAGTTTCAATTGAAGATTTAAGAAATCAATTAAATAAAAAAAAGCTAGTGTCATGGACACTAGCTTCTCCTAATGGATTGTACCTTAGTAGAATTAACTACTAAAATCCACTTGATGTAACAGCTAAGTTTACAAATTCAAGTATTGGAGCAACCCAGAATACAGCTGTAACTGCAAATGTTACTGCTATTGCAATAATCACTTTAAGTATAGTTCCACTCATTTCTGAATATTCTAGTACTTTATCATCTTCTCTTACTTTGAAGAACATAAATACAATAAGTTTCATGTAATAAAAAGCTGCAATTGCAGAGTTTAATACCATGATTAAAGCCATAACTATTTCATTTGCATTAACTGTTGCAGAAACTAAGTACATTTTTCCCCAGAATACTGAGAATGGAGGAACTCCTGCAAGTCCAAACATTAATATACCAAGTAACACTGCAGATAATGGAGCAGTATGAATTAGTCCAGCAAATTTACCAAACTCATAATCAGATTTAAATCCGTAATATGAAGGTGATTCTTTTGTTCTATGAACCCATAGCATTGCAAATGCACCTAAGTTAACAAATGCGAATAATATCCAATATAAAAATAAACCTTCAAGTGATTGAGTAGTTCCTAACATAATAGCAACTAAAACAAAACCTGCATGAGAAATTGAAGAATAAGCTAGCATTCTTTTTACATCAGTTTGAACTAATGCAATTAAGTTTGGCAAAGTCATTGTAATAACAGCCATACCATATAAGATATAATGTACCCATTGATCATTGACAGAAACAAAAATATCAAAGAATCTAATAGCAACAATTAAAGTTGCAATTTTAGGAACAATAGCAATATAACCTGCCATTGCAGCACTAGAACCTTCATAAACATCTGGAGCCCAAACATGGAAAGGAACTAAAGAAAGTTTAAATCCTAAAGCACCAATCATAAATACAACACCTACTAGAAGTACAGTATAGTTATCGAAATTTGTACTTGCAAGATGTTGAGAGATTACAGATAGTTCAACACTTCCTGTAACATAGTAAAGCATCATAGAACCAAATGCAAAGAAACCTGCAGCTAAAGCACCCATTGTAAAGTATTTTATTGCAGCTTCTGTAGATTTGTTTGAATTATGCATAGCAATCATCGTATATAAACTCATAGATGCAGTTTCTAAACCAACAAAGATAAGGATTAAGTTATCAGATGCAGCCATAAACTGAAAACCTGCAGTCATAAATAAGAATAGTGCAAAATATTCTGGATATCTATATTCATGGAATCTTTGCTTAGAAAGACTTAAGAAGATAAATAAAGCTGAAGCTACAACTATAATTATTTGTGCAAGTATTGATATACCATCTAAAAGCATTAAATCAAAGAATCCTCTTGTAGGAGCATTGTATGTTATTAATGCACCTAAATCTATAGCTAAAAATAAAATTGTAAGTACCACATAAAGATGCTTATCTGTATGTTTAGAAAATAAATCTATACATAATATAATTAAAGCACCAATAATAGCAACTGACATTGGAGCAATAGTAGCTAAATTTAAAGCTTCTATATCTATTTGAATTGGAGTTATCATTATTTTTTCTCCCCTATTGTATTAAGTTCGGCAATTTTGTCTTTTGTTTCATTTGTATTAGCTCTTAAATACATAATATTAACAACTTGTTTAACACTTGCATCAACTGGTTCTAGTATTGGTTTAGGATGTACTCCTAAATAAACTACTAACATAACTAAAGGAATAAGTGCAGAATATTCTCGAGCATTTAAATCTTTTAATTTTAAGTTAGACTCATGTGTTATTGGTCCAAAGAATGTTCTTTTGTATAGAACTAACATATAAACTGCACCCATAATAATAGTAAGTCCAGCAACTGCAGTTAATATAGGAGAAACAGCAAAGAAGCCAAGTAATGCTAAAAATTCACCAACAAAACCGATAGTTAAAGGTAATCCAACAGATGCCATTAACATAATTCCAAAGATAACTGCAAACATAGGCATAACTTTAGCTAAACCACCAAATTCACTCATCATCTTCGTATGTTTTCTATCATAAATAACACCTACAAGCATAAATAGTGCTCCTGAAACAATACCATGAGATATCATTAAGAATATAGCACCACCAATACCTTCAACATTTAATGCGAAAATACCAAGGATAATAACACCCATATGAGATACTGAAGAATAAGCAATTACTTGTTTTATATCTTCTTGTGCATAAGCTACCATCGCTGTGTAAACAATTGCAATAATTGCTAATATAGCCATAGGTATCATAAATGCTACAGTTGCATCTGGGAATAATGGAAGTGAAAATCTAATAAATCCATATGTTCCCATTTTAAGTAATATTGCAGCAAGGATAACAGAACCAATTGTTGGTGCTTGTCCGTGTGCATATGGAAGCCATGTGTGGAAAGGTACCATTGGTACTTTTATAGCAAAACCTAAGAAGAATGCAATAAATAGCCACATTTGAGCATTATTTGTAATTGGTAGCATATACCAATCCATAATATTAAAGCTCCATGTTCCAGTTGTTTGAGCATATAAGAATGCAATATATAGCATACCTACAAGCATTACAAGAGAACCTGTAAATGTATATAAGAAGAATTTAATTGAAGCATAAACTCTTCTTGGTCCACCCCATGCACCAATGATGTATAACATTGGTACAAGAGAGAATTCCCAGAATACATAGAATATAATTGCATCTAAAGCAACAAATACACCAATCATAGCCATCTCTAAGAATAACACTGTAATAATCATGTTTTTAACATTTTTAGTATCAGTTAATCCTATTAATGAAATCATTGTAATAAATGTTGTCATAATAATTAAGAATAATGATATACCATCAACCCCTAAATTATACGCAATTCCATATTGAGATATAATTGGTACGAATTCTGTGAATTGCATACCTCCATTTGCTGAATCGAAATTAAACCATAAAAAACATGATATAAAAAATTCTATAGCTGTAACAACTATACCGTATACTCTAATAGCATCTTTCTCTACAAGCAATCCAAGGATTGCTGCAAATACTGGAAAAAATATTAAAATAGATAAAATATGTTCCATTCTTTTCTCCCTTACTTAGTTGAACTAAAAATTAATACAAGGATAAGTAATACTACAATACCCATTGTCATTAATTTTAGTGCTTTTGATAAATTTCCTGTCTGAACAGTTCTACTTGCTTCACCACCACCATAAATTAGGCCAGCGATTCCATCTACTATTGCATCAATCATTTTCATGTCAATTTCTTTCCATGAGAAGCGAGCTAATGCTAAGTATGGTTTATTGATATAGTTTTCAATAAAATGTGGGAAATAATATTGGTTTGCTAATAATTTATACACAAATGTATTTTGCATAGCTTCTCCATAATATTTTCCGTCTTTTTTAAACTTAAAGTATGCGAATCCCATACCAAATAATGAAACAGAAATAGTAACAATCATTAACATTAAGTTTGTACTATCTGTAACATGTGGATGGAATGCAGGTAATGCAATCGTAATAAACTCCATAAATTCATGTTCCCACCAACCAGTGATAACAGCAAGAATTGCTAATGGTGTCATAGCAGCAATAACATAACCATAAGATTCATGAGGATGATATCCTAAATCTAAATCTTTATGTGTTTCTCTACCGTGGAATACATACATAACAAGTCTAAATGAATAGAATGCTGTTAAACCAGCAGTTACCCATAAAGTAGCCCATAGTAAATATGCATGTTCACCAAATGCAGAAGCTAGTATTAACTCTTTAGAGTAGAAACCAGCAAGTAATGGGAACCCAGCAAGTGCAGCAGATGCTACAGTCATAATAAGTGCTGTGTAAGGCATATGCTTTTTAAGTCCACCCATTCTTTTAATATTGATCTCATCATTCATAGCATGCATAACATTTCCAGCACCTAAGAATAATACAGATTTAAAGAAAGCATGTGTTGCAAGGTGGAATAATGCAATCCAATATGCACCAAGTCCAGCAGCAACAAACATATATCCAAGTTGAGACAATGTTGAATAAGCAATAATCTTTTTCATATTAGTTGCAACTAAAGCTTGTGATGCTGCAAATATAGCAACAAATGCTCCAAGACATGCAATAAAGTATCCAACTTCAGGAACAGCAGTAAATATTTCATTAGCTCTAATAACTAAGTAAACTCCAGCTGTTACCATTGTAGCTGCATGAATAAGAGCAGAAACAGGTGTAGGACCTTCCATTGCATTTGCAAGCCAAGTATTAAATGGGAACTGAGCAGATTTACCCATAGCTCCAATAAATAAGAATATAGCAATTGCAACAATAGTTCCATGTGTTAGAGTATTGATATTTGCAAATACTGCATCATATTGAAGTGTACCTAAGTTCCAGTAGATTAAGAATATACCAATTAGCATACCTAAATCTGCAACTCTATTCATAATGAACGCTTCATTTGCAGCATATGCTGGTGAAATTGAAGAGTATGGAGATAAAGTAGAAAAAGGCGATTTTTCAATGTCATCAGACGCTTTTACATCTGCTTTATCATACCAGAATCCAATAAGAAGCCAAGAACAAAGTCCAACCCCTTCCCATCCAATAAATAATCCAGCAAAGTTATCACTCATAACAAGAATCATCATAGAGAACACGAATGCGCTTAAGTAAGAGAAGAATCTATTAAATGATTTATCATGATCCATATATCCATTTGAATGAATATGAACCATTGTTGATACCATAGTAACAACAACCATCATAGTAACACTTACTTGGTCAACAACAATTCCAAAAGGAATATTTACATTTCCTAAAACAATCCAATCTAATAAACTAAAGTGAATAATTTCACCTGTACTAAATATATGATATGCAAGGTTAATAGATGCTATTAATGATACTGCCAATAAAGCAGAAGTTACAATACCTGTAATCTGAATTTTTTGACTATTACCAAATAGTGCAGCAAATAATGACCCAACAAGTGGAGCAAATAATGCTACAAATACATAATTTTCCATTCTTAACCCTCCATCTTTTGTAGTGAATCAAGGTCAAGAGTATTTTTTCTCTTAAACCATAAAATTAATAAACCAAGTCCAACAGCAACTTCACTTGCAGCAATTGCTACAATAAAGAATGCAAATATTTGACCTGTTAAATCACCGTGAAATTTAGAAATTGCTGCCATACCAATGTTTACAGCATTTAACATAATTTCAGTTGCGAAAAATAACATAAGTAAGTTTTTTCTTCTAATTGCACCTAGTAAACCTATAGCAAATAAAATAGTACTTAAAATTAAATAATCATTTAATGTAATTTCCATTATACATCCTTTTTATTATTAAAATCAGTATGAAGATGATTTTGTGAATTTTTTGTATCTTCATCAAAATCCATATCCATTTTTTTACCTGCAAGAATAATCCCACCAATCATAGCAACAAGCAACATAACAGCTGCAAGTTCAAATGAAATTAAATACTTAGTAAATAAAACAATACCAATATCTTGTACATTTCCTACAATAACACCTGGATGATCTCCAGAGATACCTATAGGATAATGTGCCGTTATATTAGCACCAATAATTGGAGAAATTATAATAACTACAACAACTAGAGCAACAAGTCCTGTTAAAAGGAAGGTTAATCTAGGATTTGCAATCTTTTCTTCAACATCAGAAATTGTATCAAAGAACATCATACCAAACGCGTACAATGCCATAACTGCTCCTGTATATACAATAATTTGTACTACACCTAAAAAGTCTGCTTCTAATAGAAAAAAGAATGCAGAAATAAATATCATACCAGCTGCTAATGCACTAAGTGCATATAATGCATTCTTAGTCATAACTGTGATAACAAACATTACAATAGTTAAAATTGCAAATAAATAAAACGCTACTGCTTCAAACATCATAAATCCTTAATACGCTAACGGTGTTTTTTTAATTTTATTATCAGCATCTGGACTAATAGCACCAAATCCATCATACTCAAACTGCTTTGCAATTTGATCAAATGGTGTTAATAAATCATCTTTAAGTACAAAGTGTGCTCTTTGCTCACTTGCATTTTCATATCTGTCGCCATGTACAATAGCAAGTTCAGGACAAACTTCAGCACAGTAACCACAAAAAATACATCTACCTAGGTTGATTGTATACTCAACAACTTCTTTTCTAGATTTCTTATCAATCTTTGTATCCATTTTGATACAGTTTGATATACAAATCTTTTCACAAAGTCCACAACCAATACATCTATTAGTTCCACTTTCAAGTAGTCCTAGTAGTTTGTGTATTGCTCTATATCTTGGAGAAATAGGTAATTTTTCCATTGGGTATTGAACTGTATGCATATCATCTTTAAATAATGCATCTTTCATAATACCAAATACAATTCCTAAACCTACGAATAATTCTCCGCCAAAAGTTCTTTTTGTAACTTGCTTGAAGTTTTCCCAATTTGTTTTAGGGTAATCTTCAATATCCACCATCATATATTCTTGGCTTCCTACATTTCTATTTTTTAAATCATTAAAACTCATAATTTTCCCTTATACCATCATCACTAAACCAGTGATTAAAATATTTAATAACGCTAAAGGCATTAATATTTTCCAACATAACCACATCAATTGATCAGGTCTTACATGAGGCCATGCTGCTCTTGTCCATAAGAACAAAAATATTAAAAACATAACTTTTAATATAATAGCAATAGCACCTGGAATAAACCACATATCATTAAATCCACCTAAGAACATCAATGCTGTTAAGAATGAAACCGTGAAAAGGTTAGCATATTCTCCAATAAAGAACATTCCCCATCTCATACCAGAATATTCAGTTGCGTATCCAGATACAATTTCAGCTTCATGCTCAAGTAAATCAAACGGTGTTCTGTTTGTTTCAGCATATCCTGCAATTAAGAATAAGAAAAATGCTACCGGTTGTGTCCAAATTAACCAATTTGAAATTCCACCAGCTTGATAGTTATTTATATCAATTAAACTTAAAGAACCAACTAACATAATTGGCGCAAGAATAGATAATCCAGTTACAACTTCATAAGAAAGTAATTGAATAGCTGTTCTAGCTCCACCTAATAGTCCCCATTTATTTGCTTGAGACATACCACCTAGTAAAGGTCCATATAGTCCAGTTGCCATAGCACCAAGAACAAATAATACACCAACATTTATATCAGATATAATCACACCTGGAATAAATGGTACAGCACTCATAGCAATAAACGCAGTTGCAGCAGTAATAACTGGTGCTATCATAAATATTGGTCTATTTGCATGTTGAGGAATAAAATCCTCTTTAGTAAATAGTTTTGCACCATCTGCTAAAATTTGTAATAAACCAAATGGTCCTACATGCATAGGCCCAAGTCTTCTTTGCATAAATGCTAGAATCTTTCTTTCAATATAAGTAGTGAATCCTGCTAAAGCTGAAAATACTGTTAGTATTACTACAACTTTTACAATCGTCATTATTATGTCATTATCCATTTTTACACCTTTTTAATATTTGCATTTGTAAATCTATACCCTGCAAATAATTTTTTAGTTTCAATTGTCTTATCAAATGTTGGAACATAAGCAATGTTTCCATCAAGTAAGTTATCAACTTGTACATTTAAATTTATCTCACCATTTGAAGTTTTGATATTAACTTCATCATTTTCTTTTAACCCTAATGCTTCTAACATAGAAGCAGAAAGATATAATGCTGTTTTCTCTTTACTTAAGTTTAATGAAGCTGCAGTAAATTCGTTAAACTGGTTGATTGGGTTCGCATTATATATAATTGTACCTTCTAGTTTATTTTCATTTATCTTAGTAATAACTTCATTCCATTTAACATCAAAAGAATTGATTTTATAACCTCTAGTCTCTTCCATAGAATTATTAAATGAGTTTTCTAAATCATCAAATGCTACTTTAGAGAAAAGTTCACTTGTATAATCTATAGTATTATCTTTTTTATCACTGAAAATTTCATTTGCAATATCATTTAATGTATATCCAGCATACGGTAAAGCAGCATTTGTAGGAACTAATCTTTTATCAATATTTACAAAAGTTCCTTCTTGCTGATTAAGTGCTGGCATATCTAAATTTCCGTCACCAAGTGCAGATATTTGATATGATGCATTTACATTATATCCCACAATATTTCCACTTAGCTCTTCACTTAATTCACATATTTGCCCTACACCTAAAGTATTTGTTTGTGATGGAATCACTACAACTTTAAACTCAGTATATTTTTCAATTAATCCACATATCTTAGCAATATTTTGTGCATTTGGATGAGAATATAAATCTTCACCTACTATTAAAGAGAAAGTATCTTTTTTAGCAAGCATAGCTTCTATAGTTTCAAGTAATGCTTCAGAAGAACCTATCATATCAAGAAGTGTTGTATATGTATATTCAACTTCAGTTGTTACTTTTTTAGGAACAACTTTTTTTACTTCTTTTTCTTCCCCAGTTTCTTCATCTTTAACCATTTCAACTACAGTTTCTTTTATAGTTTCAGTTACACTTTTAACTCTTCTTTCTCTAAAGCTTTCAATATAAGATGCAATTTCACTTGGTAAATCTTTTGCAAATTGGTCAAGTACAAAATATAGTACAGCTTCTTCTGCCATAGGAGTATGGAAGATAGTTTCTATAGTTTTACCTTTTTTACCAAACCTTTCAACACTTTTATCTGATAATGGATGAAAGTATAAACCTGCACCTTTATTCATAGATA
Source organism: Arcobacter sp. (assembly GCA_015663165.1). Taxonomy (GTDB): domain Bacteria; phylum Campylobacterota; class Campylobacteria; order Campylobacterales; family Arcobacteraceae; genus CAIJNA01. The sequence continues at coordinate 22,867 of DQSS01000317.1, forward strand.
TTGAGTTGTTAAAAGCAAATCTAGCAGCAGGAGCATCTGATTTGAAGTATGAACCTACAGATATTACAAAGTTTGAATTATGTACATCACTTAGTGTTCCATTGTATAAACTTTTTCCAGTAATTGAAGAATAGTTAGCTAAGAAATTTTTATAATTTAAAGCATCCTTATTTACAAGGTTTAAACCTAATTCTTCTTTCATTTTTTGTAAAATGTAAGCTTCTTCATTTGTGATATAACTATTAAATACGATTGTATTTGCGTCTTTAAATTTACTTACTGCATTTACAAATTCATTTTCATCTTTTGATTCTACTTCATTTGAATAATCAAATCCAAATCTAGCAGCACCACTTAAAGAAGTATAATGAGAATCATTTGTAACTCTATATACTTTTTTAACTTGATTTTCTTCTACTGATTTGTGTTTAACTTCATAATATAAAAGTGAACAATCAGAAGAGTAAGGATTTGATGCAGGAATTTTTTCTAATTCCCAAGCGTTTGTTGTATACTTAAAGTCTGTACTTGCTAATGCTCCAACAGGACAAACAGAAATACACTCACCACAATCAATACAATTTTCTTCTTCAAAACTTATAAGGTTTTTATTAAGTTTATTCCACATTGCATAAGCATCTTTTGGCATATTTTCTTTATATTGTTTATCTAGTGGATCTGCACCTCTTTTAATAGTTGATAATGCATTTGAACCTATCATATCTTTACAAACAGTAACACATTTTTCACAAACTATACAAAGACCTGGATCGTAACTCATTACTCCCCAGTTTGATGTTGGTCTATTTACATCTTTTACTGCATAATCCTGCTTATCTACACCCATATACATAGTATAATTTTGCAGTTCACATTCTCCACTTTTATCACAAACACCACATTGTAATGGATGATTTACATCGTAAACTTCCATTATAGCTTTACGCTCTTTTTCAATGTTTGGAGTATTTATTGTTATTTCCATACCATCTTTAACTTTAGCATTACAAGCATATACTTGTTTACCGTTTGCTTCTACTAAACATAATCTACATGCCAAAGTTGGCGAACATCTAGTCAAGTAACAAATAGCTGGAATAAACATATCATTTGCTCTTGCAACATTTAATATATATTCACCCTCTTTTGCTTGACATTCTTTACCGTCAATAATTACATTTATTAAATTACTCATTAGGAACTTCAACTTTCTCTATTTTTACTTGCTTATATCTATAACCTACAGGTAGTAAGTCATTGTTTAAACCAAGGTCATAAGATGGATATAATGCCACTGTACCTTTTAAATCTTTATCAATTTTGAAAACTTTAGTAACACTTTTTCCTTCATAAATAATATTTACTTTATCATTAGCTTTTATTTTAGCTGCAGTTGCAAAAGCTTTACTACCTTTTAAGAATGTATCAGTTTTAGGGAAAAGTGATTTTGTTAATGACTTTTTAGTTGCTTCATTAAATTGGTATAAAGGTTGACAGTTATAAATAACTGTTCCATTGTATGAACCAATATTTGTAATCTCATCTAAAGTGATGTTTGTATCAACATCTAAAGACTCTAAATAATAACCTCTTAAGTCTTTACCATATTTATCATATCCATTTGCTAAACTGTCAAATTCAACAGCTTTATATTCATTGTTTGAAGATAACTCTTTTGTATAATCAATAGTATTTTCTAATCTTGATTCTAAAATATCTTTAGCTAAATCATTTAAACAATATCCATCAAATGCTAAAGCAACATTTGTATTTACAACTTTTAAATCAATAGAAGTAAATGTTCCTTCTTGCTGATTTAGTGCAGGTGTATTAAAGTCACCACTTCCACAATTAGAAATAGTATAATCACCTAGTACATTATAACCAAGTACTTTTCCAGAAACAGCTTTATCTAAATCACATAATAAACTTACCCCAAGTGTATTAGTAGATGTTGGAATTAACATAATATTGAAGTCTGTATATTTATCAATAATAGCTACAAGCTTAGCAATATTTGAAGCTTGTGCATGTCCATAAACATCACTACCAACAATAATTGTTTTATTTTTTCTTCTAATTAGTTTTTTCAATATTTCTTCATATTCTTCTTCACCAACACTTGATTCACCACTTAAGTAACCTATATCAAGATTATTTAAATATTCTTTAGTTGATGCATCAACTTTATTGTTATCTTTAAGTAAATAAGATGCAAGCATAGCTAAAACAGCTTCTTCACTTCCTACTTCATATTTAACATATTGTGTATATTTAGTTTGTAAATCAATATCATCAATTGGATGCATATATATAAACTGGGCTCTTTGTTTTTTAATAGCCATGTTCACATTATATTTTACAACTGGATTATCTCTAAAGATTCTAGTTCCAAGCATGATTATTAAATCACTTTGATTTACTGTTGTGTTAGTTGCAGAATATAAGCTTTTTCCTGTAATTGAAGAATATGAATTTAAAAATTGTTGATAATTATATGCATCATTATTTACAAGTTTAACTCCAAGTTTTTCTTTTAACTTTTGTAAGATTAATGCTTCTTCATTTGTAATATAAGAATTGAATTTTATAGTATCACATTCTTTTATTGCATTTGTAGCAGCTAGAACTTCTTCACTTGAATTAGAAACTTTTTTATTTTCAAAGCTGTATGCAAATTTACCTGCACCACATACCATATCAAAGTCATGGTCTGTTACTACTCTTGTAATAATTTTTCCATAAGGATCATCAATTCCTGCACTTTTTACATCATAGTAAAGTGGACAAGCACTACTACAGTGAGTACAAGTTGCAGGAATTTTTTCACTTTCCCAAGCGTTTGTTGTATATTTGTAATCAGTTGAAGCCATAGCACCTACTGGACATACAGTAATACACTCACCACATTGTTCACATCTTGACATTTTATTGTCAATTGTAGATTCGTAACCACCTGGTTTGATATATAATGCAGATGCACCAATTATTTCATTACAAGTATGTACACATCTTTCACACATGATACAAAGAGCTGGATCATAACTTAATACACCCCAACCTTTTTTCTTTTTTAATACATCTTTAACAGCAAATTCTTGAGAATCAAGTTTAAATTCTAATGTTTTATTTTGAAGTTCACATTCTCCACTTTTATCACATACACCACACTGTAAAGGGTGATTTACATTATAAAGTTTCATAATATTTTGTCTGTGATGTTCTAAACCTTCATTATTAGTTGTAACAACTGCACCATTAACGGCTTTTTCTTGACAAGATAAAATATGTCCTTCTACACCCTCAACATTTACTGCACACATTCTACATGATGCAATAGGTGAAAGTTTAGTAACATGACACATTGTAGGAATATATATATCATTTTCTCTAGCTATTTCTAAGATAGTTTGACCATATATACCATCACATGATTTACCATCAATATTAACTGAAATTAATTTTCCTCTGTGTTGTAATCGTTCACTCATACTGATACCATCCCTAAGTAATAACATCTCATACATCTTTCAGCTTCAGCTTGCGCTTCTTGTGCTGTAAAACCTAGATTTACTTCTTTATTGTTGTCAATTCTAACTGCCGTGTCAAGCTTTTCACTATGCTCTCTTGGTAGTCCAGGCATCCAACCTGTAATTTTTTCTTTTTTGTTATAAACTTTTAATCTATTCATATGATCTTCCATAATCTCTTTATCTGTTAAAGAAATTTTTCCATCATATATATATCTAGAAATAGTAGATGCGGCTCTTCTTGCTTGTCCAACTGCATTTACAATAGTCATAGGACCATATTCACAATCTCCAGCTGCAAATAATCCAGCTCTTGAAGTCATATAATCTTTTCCATTAGTTTGTAATGTTCCCCAAGAAGTCATTTCTAACTCCCAGTCTTTAGGTAATATTTGTAAATCACATGCTTGAGAAACAGCAGGAATAACATAATCACATTCTATAGTTTCTTCAGCACCTTCAATTTTCACTAATTTTGCTCTTCCACCATCTGGGTCTGGTACTAGTTCATATTTATCAACTATAACTGCTGTAATAGTTCCATTGTCATCAATAATAGTATTTATTGCACTATAGAATATAAACTCAACACCCTCTTCTACTGCTTCTGTGTATTCTTCTTCAGTAGTGTTTCTAATAATTGTTTTCATATCTCTTCTGTATAACATAACAACTCTTTTAGCACCTTCTCTAATAGAACATCTAACAACATCCATAGAAGTAAATCCACCACCAACACAAACTACAGTTTTACCTTTTAATTCATTTGATGCAGGAGATCCTATTTGGAATTTATGCCAAAGATTTACTTTATCAAGCATCTCAATTGCACCCCAGTAACCGTTAAATTCTGGATTTTCGTTATCACATCTAATTGCTTTTGATAATCTTGTACCGAATGCAAGTAAAGTAGCATCGAATTCTTCTTCTATTTCTTTTAATCTATTCGCGCTTACTCTATGATTTGTAACAACTTCAACACAATCTAATTCTGTAACTAGTTTGATATCTTCATTGTACTTATCAAATGGCATTCTGTATTCAGGAACACCAACAGTAACTTCACCGCCAAGTACCGATAACTCTTCAAAAATAGTTACACTTATACCTTGAATAGCTAAGTAATATGCAGTTGTTAAACCAGCAGGTCCAGCACCGATAATCGCTACTTTTTTACCATCTTTTTTAGGTTTAGCAGGTTTTACTGGATGAATCCAAGGTAAATCATGATCTGTTTCATAATCTGCCCCAACTCTTTTTAATTCCATAATAGAAATTGGTTCATCTAAATTTGATCTTCTACAGGCATCTTCACAGGGATGTGGACAAACTCTTCCACATACGTGAGCCAAAGGCATAGTATCTCTAGTAGCACTTAGTGTAGCAGAGAAATCCATATCTCTTACACCTTCAATATAAGCAGGAATATCAATATGTGTTGGACACATATCAGTACAAGGTGCTGTTATATTAGCTATGTATTTTTCATCATTTAAATCATACCATGGAGATTTTTTTTGTTCTTTAATTAAAGTAAAAAAATCATCTTCAAAATATTCTACCATTTGTAAAATTGGCACAGGAACTGTTTTTCCAATTTCACATTTACTAGTAGTTTTCATAGTCGAACTTATCTCTTTAAGATGTGCTAGATCACTCATCTCACCCTCACCTCGGGCGATTTTGTCTAACATATCATAAAGTATTCTACCACCCCATTTACCAGGTGCACATCTCCCACACATTTCACTATATTCTTGATATTGTCTAGCATAATTAACTGCTAGTTTTACAACATCAACTTCTTTAGTAAAAAGTGCAAATCCATCCCATCCAACGAAAGCTTTTGTTTGATTATTTGAATCATAAGTTACAGGAAGCTTAGCTCCTGATTCTTGCCAATCTTCTTGATTTGCAATATTACGATTGTCTATAACTTCACCTTGCCATGTTGAAAAATATACATTACTCACAATAAAATCCTATTCTTCTGTTGACTTTTCAACATTAATATCAGGAGTTGGTTCAGTTTTTTTAATAACTACAGTCCAATCAACTTCATTAAACTTTAATGAATTCATTAAAGTCCATTTATTTTCTTTTACTATGTCTGCTACTGCTTGAATTGGTTCAAATTTACCAATTTCAAATAAAAATATTCCATTTTCATCTTCTACAATTTCAGTTTTCATAATCTCTACTAATCTATCGATAAAATCAGCATTTAGTTCTCTTAAATCATATCTTTTCATTATCTATCAATCTCCCCAAATACTATATTTAAGTTACCAATAATAGTAACAACATCAGCTAGCTGATGACCTGGAAGTAAATCTTGCAATAAACCTGTATGCCAGAAACTTGGAGCTCTAAGTTTCATTCTGTATGGATATGGCGAACCATCACTTACTATATAGAATCCTAATTCACCTTTAGGTGATTCAGTTGCTACATAAATTTCACCTACAGGAGGTCTCATGCCTTGAGTTACTAAAACAAAATGTTGCATTAAAGAATAATTTTGTGTCATCATCTCTTCTTTTGTACAAGAGATATACTCAGGAGCGTTAGCCATAAGTTGAGTATCTGATTCTTTATACATTGGTACAAGTTGTTTCATTATTTTCATAGATTCGTGCATCTCTTGCATATGAAGTTTATATCTTGCATATGAGTCACCTTTATCCGAAACTGGAATATCAAAATCAAGTTCAGGATAAAGACCATATGGCATCTCTTTTCTAAGATCCCATTTAACTCCAGTAGCTCTTAAAACTAAACCTGTACACCCCCAAGATCTTGCCATCTTAGCATCAATGATACCAACATCTTCAAGTCTCATTCTCCAAATTCTATTTTTAGTTAAAAGACCTTCATATATTTCTATTTGCTCTGTTAGGATAAACATGAATTTTTCCATTTTAGTAATCCACCCAGTAGGTAAATCTAAAGGAACTCCCCCGATTCTAACAGCACTATGAGTAAGTCTAGCTCCACAATAATCTTCCATAAGATCCATTGCAAATTCTCTTTCTCTAAATGCATATAAGAATACAGACATAGCACCAACATCTAGTGCATGCGTAGCAAGCCAGAATAGGTGAGAAATAATTCTGTTTATTTCTAATAACATTGTTCTAATTACTTCAGCACGTCTTGGAGCTTCTACACCAATTAGTCTTTCAACAGCAAGCGCATAACCGTAGTTATTTGAAGTTGAAGCAATATAGTCCATTCTGTCTGTTGTAGGTAAGAATTCATTATAAATCATATTCTCACCCATTTTCTCCATACCTCTATGTAAGTAACCAACATCTGGATGTGCTTTAACTACCTCTTCTCCTTGAAGCTCTAATATAAGTCTTAACTGACCGTGAGCTGATGGATGCTGAGGACCAAAGTTAACAACCATAGTGTTGTCATCTCTATCAAATGTAATATTCTCAAAAAATGGTTTTAATCTATTGACTTGTTGCATAATTATCTTCTCTCTTCTAAGTTTGTTGTTTCGATTTCATCAAATGGAGTTACAAGTTTCTTACCGAATAATTGAACTCCACCTTCTTCTTGATATCTAATTGGAGTATCAGGTTCATTATCTTTAGATATTTTAGTACCAAATGGTACTTCATGACCAAGTCTAGAGAACCTAGTAGTATCATATCTATCAACTGCCGCTGCATCTCTAATTTCTGGACCAATAACATCTCTAGCTTCTTTTCCAAATATTTTATCAACTTCATACCATTGTGCTGCTTCATCACCATGTAATGGATATGTTTTAAGTAGTGGGTATCCTGTCCAATCATCTGGCATAAGAATTCTTTTTAAGTATGGGTGGTTATTTGAAACAATACCAAACATATCAAACATCTCTCGCTCAGACCAATCAGCCATTCTAAATAAAGGTTCAACAGATTCAATTGCTTGACCTTCTTTGATAAATGTCTTAACTCTTATTCTTTTCCTTTTAGATGTAGAAAGCATTTCATAAAATACTTCAAATCCACCTTTAGCTGCAATATAATCAATAGCAGAAAGTTCAACTAAAAAATCATAAGAACAGATATCTCTTAGGTGCTTAATAACTTTAACATTATCTTGGGGGTTGATATATATTACTAAGTGATCTAATTCAATATATGCTTCAGTTATTTCAACATGGTTAGCTAAACTTAAATAAGCTGAACTAAGTGTTGAATCACTATATACAGTTTTTCTTTGTAATGTAGGGTTTACAAAAAATCTATCATTATAATAAGATTTTGCTTGTACATTATCTTTTGCTTTATACGCTCTCATTATATTAACCTTTTCGCTTTTTGTGCCATACCAGCTGGTTGTCTTCTAATTTTTTGTTGTAACATCATTAATGCGTACTGTAAAGTTTCTGGTCTAGGAGAACATCCTGGTAAATAAATATCTACAGGAATAACTCTATCTGCACCTTGAACAGTTGCATAAGTATTAAACATACCACCAGTATTTGCACAAGAACCCATAGAGATTACCCATTTTGGATCTGGCATTTGGTCGTAAAGTCTTCTTAAAAACTCTGCATGTTTTTTTGTTAGTGTTCCAGCTATTACTAGTACATCTGATTGTCTTGGAGATGCTCTAAAGATTGTTCCAAACCTATCAAAATCAAATCTAGAAGCCCCTGAAGCCATCATCTCAATAGCACAACAGGCTAATCCATATGTCATTGGCCAAAGTGAGTTACTTCGTCCAAAATTAACAATTTTATCTACTGTTGTAAGAGCAATTGGTGCTCCTCCATCTTGTAAATAGTTTACTTTATGCTGTGCCATTCAAGCGCTCCTTTTTTCCATGCGTATATAAATCCAATTGCTAGTAATATAATAAATGTAATCATTTCAATAAAACCAAACCATCCAAGAACTACAAAATCTACAGCCCATGGAAACATAAATATAATCTCTACATCAAATAATATAAATAATAATGCCATTAAATAAAATTGAACAGATATAGTGTTTGGTTGTTTAGTAACTTCCGGTCCACACTCATATATCGTACATTTCAACTTCTCTGTGTCTAATCTAGCTAACTTTCTACCAACATATCTTGATAGCATAGTAGTTGCTGTGAATGCTCCGAATGTTACTACGAACATTACAAAAGCACCAAAATAAGGATGTGCAAAATCCATGTGTTCCATATTTTCCCCTTTGAATCAACAAATTATTAATAATTCACTAACAATAATTAGGTTTATCTTAGCAAAATTGCCTTGAATTATAACTTACTCAATATTTGCAAAATCGTTTTATTATTGCTTGTGTAATTTTGTTACAAAACAAATTTACTAAAAAATCATCATTGTTTATTTAGTAATAGTATTAATGAGATTTAAATACTATACAATATATAATACGAAAACTAAAAATATTGGAGATTTTTTGAGCTTAATATCTGAATTGAATTCATATGGTAAAAATAAAAAACCATTCTTTTTTATAATAAATTTCGATATGACAAAGTGGGACATAGTAGCACTAGAAAATATGCCTTCAGACATTTTATACTCTATTAATGATAAGCAAAAAAATATACACAATTTATTTCTAGAAACAAAATTCAAAAATTTTTCTTCATACAAAAAACAATTTGATAATGTAATAAATAATATTAAAAATGGAAATACTTATTTGTTGAATCTTACTTCACAAACAAAAGTGTTAAATAATATAGATTTAAAAACTATTTATAATAATTCTAATGCTAAATACAAGTTATTTTATAAAGATAAATTTACAAGCTTTTCTCCTGAAACATTTGTAACTATTAGTAACAATAAAATAAATTCTTTTCCAATGAAAGGAACAATTGATGCAAATATAAAAGACGCTAAAAAGATACTTTTAAACGATAAAAAAGAGCTAGCAGAACATACTATGATAGTTGATTTAATTAGAAATGATTTATCAATTGTTTCTTCAAATATTAAAGTTGAAGACTTTAGATACACTGACAAAATCCAAGCAGGATCAAAAGAACTTTTACAAGTAAGTTCTCATATATCTGGATGTTTAAAAGATAACTGGCATGAAAATATTGGAGATATAATAGTTCCACTTTTACCTGCAGGGAGTATAACCGGTACTCCAAAGAAAAAAACCATTGAACTAATATCAAATATTGAAGATTTTAATAGAGAATATTTTACAGGTATCTGGGGTGTTTATGATGGGGAAAGTTTAGATTCTTCTGTTCTTATCAGATTCCTGCAAAAAGATGTCGAGCAAACAGTATATAAAAGTGGAGGTGGTATTACTATTGATAGTTTATGTCAAAATGAATACCAAGAGATGAAAGATAAAGTATATATTCCTTAAGGACTAAGATGGTAGAAAATAGATTTTTTGAAACAATTAAATGTGATGATTATGAGGTATTTAACCTTGAATATCATAAAAAAAGAATGGCTAACACAGTAGGAAAGAATTTTTCTCTTGAAGAATATATTTATCCTAATTCACATGAACTTTTAAAATGTAAAGTTGTATATACATCAAATGATATCATTGATATCTCTTATGATAAATACACTGCAAAAAATATTACATCTTTCAAACTAATATATGATGATAATATTGATTATAGTTTTAAGTCATTTAATAGAGAAGATATCAATAGTCTTCTTTTAAAAAAAGAAAGTGCAGATGAAATAATCATAATAAAAAATGGCTTACTTACAGACACATCTATTGCAAATATTGCTATATATTTAGATGATGTTTGGATTACACCAATAAAACCACTACTTCATGGCACAACTAAAAATAGATATATTGATAATAATATATTAATACAAAAAGATATTACAGTTGAAATGTTACTAAGATCTAAAAAAATTGCGTTATTAAATGCTATGATAGATTTAAAAATATTAGATAATTTTGATATAATTCAATAAAGGAAAAAAAATGTTAGACAATTTAATAAACTCACAAAAGTATAAAGATTTTACATCAACTCAAGTAAAAGATTTACTAAACTATTTAGTAAATGAAAAAATAGAGTTCAGCTTAACTGCCAATACAAAAGGTGTTGATTTCAATCCAGAAATTCCAGATTCTATTTCAGGTTCTTTTTCCCAATTTACACTTTTTACCTTAGCTAACTATACTTTTGAATCTATAGTAATAGAAGATGATATTATTAGTTTTGAGGCAGGTTTTGGAAGTGAAAACTTTGGATCTGTATGTTCTGTTCCATTTTATGCTGTATTTCAAATAAGCATTGATAATTCTATATTATTTATAAATCCAAGTGCAACTGTAGAAAAATATTTCAATGAAGATAAAAATGAAAAAGAGCAAAAAGAGCGTTCGATGAATGCTTTTAAATTAAATAAATAAGCAAAAAAAAGCTCTAAGTAAAATACTTAGAGCTTTTTAATTTTAAAAGTAAATATTTTACTTACCTGCAAACTTTATAAGAGCAGAACCCCATGTAAGTCCTCCACCAAAAGCATCAAGTAACATCATATCTCCAGTTTTTAGTCTTCCTGATTCATAACAGTCATTTATTGCCATAGGAATAGAAGCTGAAGATGTATTTCCATACTTATGTACTGTTAATACTTTTTGTTCATCTTTAAATTTTAAGTTATCACCAACAGCTTTTATAATTCTATAGTTTGCTTGATGAGGAATAAATAAATCAATATCATCATTTGACATATTATTGTTTTCCATGATAACTTTTACATCATTTGTAAGTGTTCTAACTGCAACTTTAAAAGTTTCATTACCTTTCATTTGCATAAATGAAGCTTCTTCACTTTGAATACCAGGAGTCATAAGTAAATCTTGTAATGAACCATCAGAACTACACTGAACATCTAAAACTGCTTCATCTTTATTTTGTGTAGCACTTAGTATTGCGGCACCTGCACCATCACCAAATAACATACAAGTTGTTCTATCTGTGTAATCAACTATTGTTGATAGTTTTTCTGCACCAATAATCAGTACATTTTTTTTCATCCCAGATTCAATAAATGCTTTAGCCACACTTACAGCATATACAAAACCCGTACATGCTGCACTTATATCTAAAGACATTACATTTTTTATTTCTAATTTATCTGCAATGATACATGCAGTTGAAGGCATACATAAATAATCAGGAGTAATAGTAGCACAAAGAATTAGATCAATTTCTTCTTTATTTATATCTGCTCTTTTAATTGCAATTTTTGCAGCTTCTACACCTAAATCACTTGTATTTTGAGAATCAGAAGCTATTCTTCTTTCACTAATACCAGTTCTTTTTGTAATCCATTCATCACTTGTATCCATTCTATCAACAAACCATTGATTTGATCTAATAGTTTCTGGAATATAAGCACCGATTGATTTAAAAGAAGCATACATACAATTAGTCCTTTAAAGCTTTTAATCTAGTCTCAATATTACTATTAAGGTCAGATTGAGCTGCTGCAACTGCTTGAAAAATTGCATTTTTTATTGCTTTTGAATTTGACTTACCATGAGCAATTATTACAGGTGCTTTTATACCTAGTAAAGGAGCTCCACCATATTCTGCATAATCAACTCTTAGTTTTAAAGATTTAAATACTTTTCTCATTAAAACTGCACCAAGTATTGAAACTAAAGATCTTTTTAAATTATTTTTAATAATCTTACCTATGGTATCGGCAACACCTTCTGCTGTTTTAAGCATAATATTTCCAATAAATCCATCACATACAACAATATCTGTTGAACCATTAAAGATATCATTACCTTCAACATTTCCAACAAAATTTGGTATATTTTCCATCAGTTTAAAAGCTTCTTTTGAAACTTCATTACCTTTAGATTCTTCTTCACCATTACTCAATAAACCTACAAGTGGATCATCTATACCTAGAACTTCTTCTACATATACTTGACCCATAATTGCAAACTCTCTTAAGTTTTTTGCATCACAATCAACATTTGCACCAACATCTAGTACTAATGTATTTTTATCAACTGTTGGCATAAGTGTAGCAATTGCAGGTCTACTCACACCTTTAATTCTTCCTATTCTTAATGTAGCCAAGCTCATGCTAGCTCCACTATGTCCTGCACTTACATAAGCATCTGCAGCACCATCTTTAACTAATTGAATAGCAATATAAGCTGATGAATCTTTTCTTTTAAGAGCATCAGTTGCACTATCATGCATTGCAATCACATCATTACAATCAACGATTTCTATTCTATCAATAAATTTTTGAGGAATTAAAGGTATTAGTTGGTCTTTTGCACCAACGGCAATAGCTATAAAGTTTTTATTTTTCTTTACTGCAGCTATTAAACCTTCGATGATAGGTTGACAACCATTGTCGCCACCCATTGCATCAATTGCTATTTTTAACATTATGCTTTGTATTCACCTGTAGTTGGGTTTACGTTATGAGGCATTTTCCATGTCCCATCTGTATCTTTAACTGGTCTTTTTAATGTAATTTTGTAATGTGTTCTTCTTTTCGCACTTCTTGAGTGTGAAACTCGTCTCTTTGGTACTGCCATTTTATATCCTTTTTATTTTAAACTATATTTCAATATCTACAAATTCGTCATTTGTATTGCAATCTTCACAAGTATGATATTCACTACTTATAGATTCTAACTCAGAGTTTAGTATATCTTCAAAGTTTACTATGTGATTATCAAGCTCGATTATGATTTCTCCTTCTCTTTCATTAAGAGAATCAAAAACTCCATCACTTACTGTAAATACATGTTTTTCATCTATATTTAAAGTAAGGTCTTTGCCACATTTGTAACACTCAATTGGATGTATTCCAGTTATTTGAGAGTCAATTCTGACAAGTTTGTTCGATATTCTACTAAAAGTACCTAAAAAATTTACTGAATTAACGCAAACTTTAAATTCTTTTGGAACATTTGGTACTTTTCTAAATTCAACTTTCATTGTATTTGACTAACAAATCTCTCTTTGAGCAAAGAAAAAGTTGATTTCGTTTGTAGCATTTTCAACACTATCTGAACCATGTACTGCATTTGCATCAATAGAATCAGCAAAATCAGCTCTAATTGTTCCAGCTTCAGCTTCTTTAGGATTAGTTGCACCCATTAAGTCTCTGTTTATAGCCATTGCGTTATCACCTTCTAAAACAGTAACAACTACTGGTCCAGAAATCATAAAATCAACTAATTCACCATAAAAAGGTCTTTCAGCGTGTACTGCATAAAATGCTTGTGCATCTGCTTTGCTTAATTGAATTTTTTTAGTAACAGCTATTCTTAGTCCAGCTTCTTCAAATCTACTTAAAATCTTTCCAACTACGTTTTTTGCAACTGCATCTGGTTTGATTATTGATAATGTTTGTTCCATTATTTTCTCCATTTTGTTTAATTTTTTGCGATTATAACAAAATATATTTATTAATTAGCTGAAATAAAAAAAGGCAAGTGATAAAATCACTTGCCTTTTTTAAAGTTTTAAATATTATTTAAATTAAATATTATTCTTCAACACAAGGTTCACCAGCAACGGCACCTTCTTTTTCTGGGTTTTCAGCCCATACGATACAACCTTCAGTTGGACATGCTTCAGCACATAATGGGTTTCCTCCGTCATTTACACACTCGTTACAAGTTGATGCATCTACGTAATAGATATCCTCACCTGTTGGGTTCTCATCGTTATCAACGATAGATTCTGTTGGACATTCGTCTAAACAAGCATCACATGAAATACATGTATCTAAAATAATTACTGCCATATTGTTCTCCTTAAATATAATTTGGGTAACTCTATCATAGCAAATATAAAAATTACTTTAAATATAATACATTTCTTTCAATCTAGTAGAAAATAATTTTTATGTACTTTTTTTACACAAAATACTAAAATTATTTATTCAATGTATTTTAACTTATATTAGATACTATTATACCAATAATAAAAAAGGATTTAAAATGTCAAGTGAAACAAAAAAAATAGATTTAGCAAATACAAAGAAGGGGTATATCAGTATCTCAACTATAGATGAACCATATGGAAAAGATTCTGCAAGTGTAGCAAGTATTGCAATATCTTTAAATGGAAAAGATATAGAATGGAAAGTTCATATTCCTATGGATAATTTATCTGATGTGATTTCTTCATTACAAGATTTAAAATAATTTAAATTATTAGAAATGATTTTTTCATTTTTAATAATTCTTTAAGATTAATAAGATACAATTCCATCAGTTAAGCGGGTGTAGCTCAGTTGGCTAGAGCCTCTGCCTTCCAAGCAGACTGTCGCGCGTTCGAGTCGCGTCACCCGCTCCAACTATTTCAAACTAATCTAGTTTAAAACAATCAAAAAATTTATTGCAACTTATTTATCAAACTTAATACTATTACTTATTGATAATACCATACCAACAGCTATACTTAAAGCTAATATAGAACTACCACCATAAGATAAAAATGGTACAGCAATACCTTTTATTGGTATGATTCCTGATATTCCGTATGAGTTTATTAAAAATGAAATACTAATCATAAGAGCAATCCCTAATGAAAAAAGATGATACTTTGTATCTTTAACTCTTCTACTTGTTCTTAATATTCTAAATATAACTGTAAATAAAAGTACTAATATAATTAATAATCCAAATAAACCTATCTCTTCAGTTATACCTGCAAGTACAAAATCGGTATGAACTTCAGATAAAAATCCAAGTTTTAATTCGCCATTTGAAAGCCCTACTCCAAACCATCCACCATTGTGAATTGCATTTAAGGAATTAGCAACTTGGTATGGTTCTGGAAAGTCTTTAACTCTTAAAGCTGATTCCATAAAGTCAGGTAAAATTGCGAGTATACTGTCTTGTATACTACTCCACCAACTTTGAAGTCTATTTACTCTATGTGGAGCTATAAATATCAGTACAAATATTCCAAGTACTGCAGCACCTATTAATGATAAAAATACTTTTACACTTCTATTTGCAAAAATTAACATTATGAATAATATAGATGCTAGTAAAACAACTTGTCCTAAATCTTTTTGTAAAACTGCTATTAAAAATACAACAAACCCAAATACAACTGCATATGGTGCAAGTAGTTTTAACTCTTCTTTAAATGTGACTTTCTCTAAGTCGGTAAACTTTTTATGAAATGATGCAGCTAGAAAATAAATAAATCCAATTTTAAAAAACTCAACAGGAGCTAAAGAAAAACCTGGAAGTCTTATCCATCTATTAGCTCCACCTGAAGCAGTTACCATTGAAGCTGGTAAAAAATGCATAATAATCATAAGAAATAAAAACAATACAAATAGCCACCAACCAAGTCTAAAGTTTATAAATAGTTGTTCAGGCTTTATATGAGCAAGTGTCCACATAATCAAAATGGCTAAAATACCAACAAATAGTTGTCTTATGAAAAAGTGAAATTGATTGTAATCAAAATAATCAACAGTATATATAGATAAAGAGTAAGAAAAAATCATACTTATGATAATAAGAATTGAAGCTAATAAAAATAATATATAATCAGGCTTTTCATCATCACTTATAGCAATAGATTTAATCTTTTTTTGGATAAAATTCATTTTGTATTGTAACACACCTTGCCTTTGCAATTTGCTTGGGAAATAATATTTAGGATAAGAATGTCAGCAGATAATTTAGACAAACAAAATTTAAGAAGAGTTAAGAAAATATTTATTACACTTTTCCTTATATTCGCTGCCATTGGGATATTAGTTTATTCTATTTCTAATACAATTGAAAAGCAAAGAAAACTTCCATCTTTGCATACTACTAAAAAAGATTTATCAGTAAGAGGAGATATTCTTTCTAGTGATAACTTTAAAATATCAACTTCAAAAAAAATATACACTGCAAGTATAGATACAAGATCATTAGATAAAAATAAACAAGAATTATTTATAGAATTATTTTCTATTTATAGTAGTATTGAAAAGAAATACTTAAGATTAAAAATAAAAAAATCATATAGAAGACCTGGCTTTTTAATTCTTTCTAGAAATATATCAGCAAGAGATGCCAAAAACTTAAAACTACTAGCATACAAACTTCAAAAACTAAAAGTATTTAAAGCCATAAAACTAAATGGTTCAAGAATTGTATTTGGTTTGAGTTTATTTGAAACTGGTGAGACTAGAATATATCCATATGAAGATACTTTAACTCCTGTAATTGGATATATAAAAGAAAAGAACAACAAAAAGGGCAAGCTAAAAACAAATGGAATCAAAGGACTAGAAAGAAGTTATAACAGTCAATTAAATCAAGGTGTAAATGGAGTATTAAAAGGGGAAAGAGATATATTGTCTTATATCATTTTCAACAAAGATTCAATCATCCAAACAAGAAAAGATGGTCAAGCTTTAAAACTTAATATACCACTTAGATTACAAAAAAATATTGAGCTTATGCTTGATACATACAAAACAAAGCTAGGGGCAGATGAGATTATCATATCTATTATGGATAGTACAAATGGAAAAGTTTTATCATTGGCTACATCAAATAGATTTAACCCAAAAAAGATAAGAAAAGAAGATTATGGAAGTTTAAATGTAAATGCAATAGAACAAGTATTTGAACCAGGTTCAGTTTTGAAACCTATATCAATATCTTTAGTACTTGATAAAAATAGAGCTTCTATGGATGAATTATTTTTTGCATACAACAAAGGAAAAAGAAATAAAGCTGGAGAGTATAAAGAAGGGATGATAAAAGTTGGAGGATGGCCAATTAGAGATGATCATAAATTCAAAAAAAACTATCTAACCGTTCAAGATATAGTTATGTATTCTAGTAACATTGGAACTTTACAATTGGCTCAAAGATTAAAAGGTGCCGAACTTCTTGAAGGTTATCATAAATTTGGTATAGCAAAAAAAACAGGTATAGATTTACCATATGAAAAAGTTGGTAAACTTCCAAGTGTTTATCAACTTCGAGCAGGGGAAAATCAAGGTAAATTAAATGTATTTAAAGCAACAGTTTCTTATGGGCAAGGAATGACCTCATCATTTATGCAAATACTAAAAGCATATACAGTATTTAACAATGATGGAAAAATTGTAACCCCTACAATCGTACAAAAAGAATTAACGCACCATCCAGTACAAGTTATAAGCAAAAAAACTGCAAATATTATGAAAAGATTACTTATAAAAACAGTTACAGATGGTACAGGTAAAAAAGCAATAGTAAAAGGCTTAGAAATTGGCGGAAAAACAGGAACTGCAAATATAGCAAGAGGTGGAAGATATAAAAGAAAATATATGAGTTCATTTTTTGGATTTGTAAATGATGAAAATAAAAAATACACTATAGGAGTAACTGTAAATAACCCTATTTCAAGAGGTAAGTATTGGTATTATTATTATGCTTCAAATTCTGCGGTTCCTGTTTTTAAAGAGATAGTTGATATTTTAGTCAAATTAAACTATCTTGAACCAAATACCGCTATAATTGCAAAAAATTAACAAAAGGATACACATGTTTGGAAGAAACACAGAACTTAAAACATATGATTATACAACAGAAGAATTAGCTAAGTTTGCATTTGCAAAATTTACTACAAGTAAGGGTGAGATTATGATTAAACTTACACCTGAAAATACACCAAATACAGTTGCAAACTTTGCATCACTTGTAAAAGATGGTTTTTACGATGGTTTAAATTTCCATAGAGTAATAGATGGATTTATGGCACAAGGTGGTTGTCCTGATGGAACTGGTACAGGTGGTCCTGATTGGGCTATTGAATGTGAAACTGCAACAGAAGGTCAAGTTCATAAAAAAGGAACTTTATCTATGGCACACGCGGGAAAAAATACTGGTGGAAGTCAATTTTTCCTAACTTTTGTACCATGTCCTCATTTAGATGGTGGTCATACTGTATTTGGAAATATTGAAGTTCAAGATAGAGAAAGCTTTAAAGTTTTAGATGCATTAGAACAACTTGATATTATTGAAAAAATTGAGATTTTAGAATCTAAATAATCTTATATTATATAGAGAGTTATTTACTTAAATATCTCTCTAGTATAATTTTAGCTGCAAGACTATCAACCCTCCCATCTCTTTTATATTTAATATCACCTTTCATTAAATCTTCTGCTTCAACAGAAGACATATTTTCTTCTTCAAAAATTATATCGCCTGAAAATTTTAATAATTTTGTAAAATGATTTATTCTTCTTTGCATTTCTTCAGAAGCTGATGGTAAACCTACAACTAAAGTATCTATTTCCCAAGTAATCAAAAAT
>DQSS01000126.1 GCA_015663165.1 Arcobacter sp.
TGTAGGGTCATGTTCTACAAGTTTATACATAATATCTCGTGCCATTTGAAAAGACTTTTCTGCCTCTTTCAAATTCTCTAAATATGATAAATAGATAGACCCAATGTACTTATAACTTTCTGACAAACTATGCTTATATAAATAGTTATCAGGGTTACTATCGACAAGTTCTTTTCTAATTTCTAATGAAATTATAAATTGTTCAAGTGCTTGTTTTGATTTATTTAAATATCCCAAATAGGCTCCGTATGTTACATGTGTAGCTGCTTTATCATTTTTCCATTGTGTATTATTACTATCATGTCTTACTAATTCTTCCATCATTTTTAATGCAACATTAAAATTATGCATTACTTTTTTAGGTTTTTCATATATCTGTTGAATACCTCCCAGTTTTCCATAACTTTTTGCCAATTCAAATTTAAGTTGCATATTTAATAGATTTTGAGAAGATAGCTGATGTAAGCTATTATGAGCAGTCTGTATATATTCTTGTGCTTCTTCATAGTGACCCATTGCTTCCATTATCGTACCTAGCTCACTATGTATCACTGCATAATTACGTTGCAATAAAGTATCCGATGGGCTTACTGTAACTAATTTCTTCATAATTCCCAGTGCTACAATAAAATGTTTTTTAGCTTTAGATAAGTCACCAATATTTTTAAAATAACTTCCACTATTTGCATGATATGTAGCAATACGAAAATGAATATTTGAAGATGCATTGGATATGCCTAACCTATGGTAATACAAATCAACAGCTTCAAAAGTACTCGAAAGAAGCTCAAGTTTTCCAAAAGGTTCAAGCTTATCTCTCAAATCAAAAAGCGTATGTTCTATCAAACTTTCTGCTGCTTCTCTTCCATCTATTGCTATTTTTTTTTGATATTCAGACTCTTGCCACTTAACTAAACTTACAACACTCAAAGTTGATATTATGATAAATAACAATGATATTATGCTACCCCATATTATTTTACGCTTTTTTTGTCTACGTTTCTCTCGTCTCCATAAATCATCAAACCCTACACCTAACAATCCAGCAATTAATTTTATTTTTGCTCTCTCTTTCCCATCTCCGCTTTCCCGAGCATCTGCCGCTAAAGGTTCTATACGTTCATCTGTCAAATGACCTAGTTCATTAACTTTGTATTTTAGTGCTTCAGGAAAAGCTTCTTTCTCAGGGTCAAAATAGTTCGGCTTATCAATAGCATTAGGTTCTCCATCAACTATCATAGCCAATACTTTATTTTCACCATGCAGTTTTTTGAAATCAATAATTTCTTTGTTTACCCATTGTGATTTAGCTGAAGCAGGAGAACATATAACAATCAAATAATTGGATGCTTCTAGAGCATTAATTATTGCGTTACTAAGATTTGAGTCTGTCGGGAGTTCTTCACAATCCCTAAAAATAGGTGTAATTTTTGACAATATTTCTTTACTATTATCATTTTTTCTTACTCTCAATGATGCGGGAATAATATAAGATTCTAAAGCTTCATGAAGCCAATCACCCCATTTCTTATCTAAATGACTATAACTAATAAAAGCGTGATATTTATAAGTAATAACTTTCCTCCCTTCTCATTCATATATGAAAAATACTTCTCCTGTATATATATCATATTCCCTCTAATATTACTTCCATATGCCATTAAAAGTATTCATTAAGTATATTTTTTATTCGTTCATTTATCTCGGTTATCTGATTATCTGTAAAGTCCGATACATCAAATTCAACTTTTACTTTCTTAGCCCTACTTTCAATTTTATAAGGATTTACTTTCGCATGCGAAACTTTATTTTTAGCCTTATTTAACGCTCTTAGACCTTTTCTATCAATTTTTTTTGCTATAAAATCAAAATACACCCTCACCTGCTCTTTGATATCTTTAATCTTTTGTATCTCATAGAGTGATTCTATATCATTTGTAGATTTATTTTTAGCTAAGTCTTTAATAATTTCATCTTCTAAAGAAAGTACTTTAAGCACCTTACTTACATAAGATTTCGACTTACTGAGTGCTAAGGCTAGTTCTTCCATACTCTTATATAGGTTTTTATCCATCGCTTGTCTGAGTGAAAGTGCCAGCTCTAGGGGGTTTAGATTGTCTCTTTGTGTATTTTCCATGACTGCTATCTCAAAAAGAGCTTTTTCATTCTCTTTTTTAGGGAGTATAGTCTCTTCTTGGACTATAGCTTTGATGGTTTTAAGTCCTAACGCTTTATGTGCCAACCATCTTCTTTGACCTGCTTTTAAAATGTAGTCACTTTCCCCTACTCTTACAACCGCTATGGGTTGTATGAGCCCATGAAGCTTTATAGATCTTGCTAAGTCTTTTAACTCATCTTCACCTATGTAAATACGTGGTTGCATAGGATTATTTTGTATATCTTCTACATTTAATTCTAAAAAAGTTTCCCCACCTATAGATTTCGCATGCGAAACTTTTGCTTTGGTTTGTAGGTGTGCATCTTCTCCAGCTGCAAGTATCATCGCTGCATTTATTTTTCTTTTTGCCATTGCCTTACCCTCTTTTCTTTATTTCTTTTATAAGTTCTTTTAACTCTTTTTTCGCTTTACTCTTACCCTCTATCTCCGTAACACCTTTACCCTCTTCCATTGTTTTATAAAAATCTGCTCTGTGGGCTACAATAGTGTCCATCAAATTAAAATGTTTTAGATTATCTACCAAATCTTCAATAATCGAAAAGTCTTTTTGAGTAGGGCTCACATCATTCAATAATATATCTGCTTGTATATTTGTTTTCATTTTACTAGAAAGCTCTTCTATGATTTGATGAAATTTATATAGTCCTGCCATTTCTGTAACTCTATCCACCGCAGGCGTAATTATAATATCTGAGATGTATATAGCAGCCCTGTTTAAGTTAGAGTCAAATCCTCCAACATCTATAATAATATTTCTATCTTCTGGCCATTCATCCATTAACTCTATAAATGCCTCTGGAGTCTCAGGCTGAATGAGTTCAAGTTTTTTGAAACCATTTGCTTTTCTAAGGTTATTTGTATATACTAAAGTTTTTTGGAAATCTAAGTCAACTATAGGTGTTTTGAGTCCTATGGCAAGATGCCATGCCAGTAAAGATTTACCTACACCACCTTTGGAATGTGCTACTGTAATTATCATGTTTACCTCTAAAAAGTTTCGCATGCGAAATTTATTTTAAATTCTACCATTATTTCGCATGCGAAGCACTTAAGGGTGTTGACACTTTAAGCATAGTACAATAATTACTATGGAAAATAAAAATAAACAATTGGCTCTTTTTAATGTTGTAGAAAAAATAGAGAGTAGTACTGCAACTATTACTGAATTGCGAATACCTATATTTTCTCCTGTGCAAAAGCTCTCTGGTAATTCAGTCACGGCGAGAGAGTTCAAAAAAAATGGTGGTATAAGAATCATAGAAACTTCATGGGGTAAAGTGGAAATACGTGGACGCAAGCTTTTGACACAAGTACATAGAGATTTACTTGATTGTATCTACACACATGCATCTAAAGTTCTCCCGCTACCAACAGGTGAAGTTGTGCTTGTTTTTTCTCAAACTAAAATACTAAAAGAATACAGCCGTGATAGCAAAAGTGTTCATTGGGAAAATCAAACAAAATGGCTAAAAGAAAAAATAAAAGAAATACGTGACATTACAATAAACTATGTTGATACCAAAGGCAATTCATTTGACTTTAACCTTATTTCTCATCTCGACTATTTAGAAGAGCACAAGGCATATTCCATTACTTTAGACAATCGTTATTTAAAGTTTTATGAACGTGAACTTTCCATCAATTACAAAAAAGAGTTAACCAAACTACTTCAAGTAGACTCAGCCTTAACTAAGGCCATCATTCGTTGGTTTTTTACGCATAAAAAAGAATCTCGTTTTAAACTTATGACTGTGCTTCAAGCACTTGGATTTCCTATAGATTCACCAAAATCTTTACAGGTTTGTAAAAGAACTATGAAAAATGAAGTAGGACAGTTTCAATCTTTCGGTATAGACTATAATCCAAGTGAAGAGATGTTTTACTATAGAGGCAATACATCTGTAGGCTTTATTCCTTCATTATTTAATCAAAATAATGAACTTATTCATTCTGAACCACTAATTGCAAGAAAGAGTTTAAAAGACATAATTGGTATGGAAATACATTTAAATGAAAACTCAGTAATAATAAAATCCATTTCCTATGAAACAGAGGGTGCATTAATAAAGGCTGCTTATGTAGAAACCAAAAATAACAAGAATTTTCGTATAAAAAACAAAGAAGAACTTGATGAAGAAAACTTTGAATTGGAAGTAATATTATATTTAGAATCTATTTTTTATAAAGAGTGACTAGGTCATCACTCTTTATATAAGAGACTTAATACTCTTATATAAAGAATCTTAAACTCTTAGTAGACCTCTAATATAACGTCCAAAACACTCTAATATATGTTCCTTTTGACTCTAATATAACTTCTTCTCACTCTAATATAACTTCCAAAAACCCCCAATATAACTTCCACTTTTTGTATAATAGGTCTCTAATATAACTTCCAATGTAAAATAATAGAGAATACATAAAGGAGTAATATCTGTTATGTTTGGTTATACCGTTAAAAAATACAATTTGTCTAAAAATTTGTCTCAAATTTTTATTGACCCTTCTAATATTACTTCCATATTTTCTTAATGCACTCTAACATTGCTTCCATTAGTAAAATATTTCCCTCTCTAATATTAGTTCCATTGAAAGATAATTACCTTCTAATATTACTTCCAGAAAGTCAATAATGACCTCTAGTATTACTTCCTTTAACCTCTAATATTACTTCCACAGTAAAAAAAGAATAGTACATATTTGTACTTGTTATTGATGAAAAAAAAAGTTAGAATAGTCAAAATAAGATAAAAAGATATTATTCATGCAGATACAAAACTACAACATAGATTTTGAAAGAGCAGTACTTAGTGCTATAATTTATGAACCTGAAACTATAGAAGATATATTGCAGTTTGGATTGACAAAAGAAGATTTTTATCATCCTTTTCATCAGAAACTTTTTGGTGCATTGGAATACCTCTATGAACATAGTGCGATAGAGGAAGGCATTGTTAAAGAGCATATGGGAAAAGCATTTGATGAAGTTCAGATGTTAGATGTTCTTGCAGCACTGCCAATAACAAATATAGTATTTTATGCAGAGAAGATACAGGAGTATGCAAGGGTAAGACATTTTAAACAATTGGGACATCAGATACTACAGGGTGTAGAACAGAAAAATAGTTTATCTGATACCTTACACTTAGTACATGAAGAACTTGAAAAAATAGAGGAGGGTAGTAGGGATCTTTTTAAGATAGTATCTCTTGCAGATGTAGAAGCAAGTGAGGCGGAGTTTATTTGTAAGAGTTGGCTGCCTTTCCCAAAATCTGCAGTCTCTATGGTAACTGCCGGGGGAGGAGTAGGAAAGTCATTTTTACTTTTGCAAGCAGCCATGCGTATGGTTCGAGATGAAAAACTCAAAGTATTCATGTGGCTGAGTGAAGATCCACTCTCTCTCTCAAAATTCCGTTTTGAGATGATTTCTAAGCAGATACTTGAAACAGACACTGCTATCTTTAGAAATAATTTGCATATATCTGGAGCAGACTCAGAGACTATACACTTTTTGGAAGAGAGTAGGGTAGGGGTAACGGTAAATAGTAAGTTTTACCAGTTTAAAAGGGCATTAAAGGGTTATGATGTGATTATTTTAGATCCTCTCATAGCCATGTTTGGTGCAGATGAAAACAATAATGCCCATGCAAGAAAGTTTGTAAACTTATTTACCAGGTGGGCAACAAAAGAGGGTAAGACGATTATCTTTATCCACCATGGAACTAAAAATTCAAGCCAGAGTAGGGGGGCTAGTGCTTTTGTAGATGCAGTACGTTTAGTTTATAGAGTTGAGCATATTAAAAATGAAGCTGGAGAGATCAGTGAAGATGAAAATAGGTTTATACTTTTAGATAAAGATAATAATGGAGCAAAGAAGTATCTTGGGTCATCAAAAGTAAAACGGCAGGTTTTCCCACGAAAGAAGAATGTGATTGAAATTGAGTATGAATAGTCTTTATATGAAGTTTCGCATGCGAAATATGGAATAAAATTTAATTTTTTAGAACAATACAATAATAAAAATCTTTATTATTGTATTTACTATGTAAGGTACTTGAACATTTAAACTCTTAATGCGCGTAGTGTTGTTAACAACACAGGATCAGAAAACCCCATCTCTTATTTCTAGTTACACTTCTCCATAATAACTTTTAAATTATAAATATTTTCTATTATATTTAACGGCACATACGGAAAACTACTATTTCTTAACTCTTCTAAAATATCTAAAATCTCTGTGTCAATATCACCTATCAAGATAAGAGGAGATAGGATGACTTACCCAAGGTATAGAACAAAAGAACTAGTATTGCAAGAAGAAATATCATATACTATTGATCAACTAATAGTAGAGAAAATCATTGCACCGAGTGTAGCACAAAGAAATAAAATGGAGAAGACTATGTACTATACTCTTACGTTCAATAGAGCATTAACCTGGGATAATTCAGAGAATGTATTTTTGGTTCTCACTGTACAGGAGTTGATAGATATTTATATATTACGTAGTAAAGTCTATAAAAACCTTGGATATGACAAAGAATTTCCTGAGATCATAGAGGGAATGAACTTTGATAAGTATGATAAAAATGCTGCAATATTGTATACCCAAAAAGATGGACAAATGACAGGGACATGTAGAATTATTTTTGACACAGGTAAAAAACTTCCTATTGATAAAAACTATTCTTTAGATGAGTTACGCACTAGTGGGAAGGAGATTACAGAACTTTCCAGACTTGTTATAGATAAACCAAGAAAGAGCGGATTAGGTAAGGAATTTAAATATCTTACCTCAGGGGTATTTCACATGCTTAAGTGCAATAATATAACAAGAGTGGTTTCTGTAATTATGGAAGAACATTTTTCATTATATAGTAAATTTGGTGGGTTTGAACAGAAGGCACTCCTATCAAGCTATGGGGAACTAGATAAACCCTTTGTCATTACTGCATGGGATATTACAAAAGTGAGTATATTTTTTAAAAAGTTATTTTTAGGTATTAGAGAGTAAGAGACGGCATCCATATGAGGGTAAAGACTCTATGAGTTTGTAATCCAGTTTTAAATTAAGGCGATAGAGTAAGGTTCTAAAAGCACTCTCAGAGAGAGTTGAACCTTCCCAAATTATCTCTTCAAGTATGTTAAAAGAGACAACCTTTCCATTGGCTTGGACTAAGATATGAAGAAGTTTTGTCTCTTTTTTACCAAGGGATATATATTTTTCTCCATAAAAGAGTAATTTTTCATCTATATTATAATAATATCCATATCCTAAAGGAAACAACTCTTTTTGTATCAACACCTGTTGTGATGACTTGTACAAACCCAATAAAATAGTTGACTGTAACTCTTCACGCCTAAAAGGTTTGAGTAGGTACCCTGAAGGTTCTGTAGCAATGGCAGCATGCATTGTGGACTCATCTGTGATGGAGGTTAAAAAGATTATAGGGATGAGAGCTGTTTTTTGTAGTTCTTTTGCTATTTCTATGCCACTTTTACTGTAGTTAAGTGTGATATCCATAAGTATTAAATCAGGAGAAGTCTCTTTAATACCTTTTAGTGCATCATCATAATTTGATGCCATTCCTACAAAGATGTAGCCAAGTTTGATAATGGCGCGTTTGATTTCCAGTGCCACTATGGCTTCATCTTCAACGATGTAAATGTGTTTACTCATTTCTATCCTCCCATGCAATAGCTATTTGCGTGCCATTTTTTATATTTATATCTAAAGTACCATGTAGTTGATAGGTGGCTAATGATTCTATGATGACAAGTCCTAAACTATTATGCGAAAGTGAAGTGTCAAAGCCTTTTCCATTGTCTTGTATTGTTAGGAGATATTGTCTTTCTTTTTTTACCAAGCCAATAGTGATAAGCCCATTCTCTTTAGCTTCAAATGCATGCTGCAGTGCATTGGTAATTGTTTCGTTGATGATGAACCCACAGTAAACAGCAATCTCTGAATGCAGTGCTACATCTGTTTTAAGTTGTATGTTTATCTCTTCTTTATGTAAAGTATTTTGAATGTTCTCTATAAGAAGAGAGAAGTATTCATAGGCATTGATGTAAGAAAGGTTGTTTTTTGCATACAGTAGACTGTAAAGATGAGAAATTGACATAATACGGTTTTCTATATGTATGAGTGATTGTTGCATTTTTTGGTCATCTGTTTCATCAATTTGGAGCCTAAGAAAAGACACAATAGTTTGAATACTATTTTTAATACGGTGATTAATCTCTTGCAGAAGTAGGTCTTTTTCTTTGAGTGCAATTTGAAGCTGTGAAGTCTTTTTTTTAACAAGTGTGGTTAGTCTATTCTCTTCTTCTGCTTGATAATGTATAAGGTGTTTTTGTGAGGTTATTTTGTCAATGCGAAGTTGCTTGAGTCTATCTGCAAGTATGAGTGAAAACAGTAGGGTTTCCATAAGAAGAGATATCTCTACATAGTAAGGAAAAGCATGAAAAATATCATAGTAGCCTATGGAAGACAGATACATTAAAA
>DQSS01000245.1 GCA_015663165.1 Arcobacter sp.
AGTTAATCATTTGCTTGATTTATTTATGCATTCTGAACAAAGAGAATGTTTTTAAGTAAAAGAGAGAAAAAATGGTTAAATATTTATGTTAAAAGAAAATTTACTTTATTATCTTAAAAAAGCTTCAAAGCTTCTAACAGAAAAAAAATTCAAAGTTGCAATAGATATATATAAACAGTTACTTGCCGAGATACCATCTTTTCCTGATGCTTACTATGGACTTTACAAGGCTAACTATCTGCAAAATGAGAAGCAAAGTGCAAAGATTTATCTTCAATATGCATTGAAACAACTTATAATCAGCTCCAAAGAGAATGAGCAGCACAAAATAATATTTCAAAAATGGGAGCTAGAGTATCAAGAGGCTTTCAAAGGAAACTTTTTAACACCGCTTGAGCAAAATATTGAACCTAAATTTAAACAAGGTATAATTAAAGATTATAATAAGGAAAAATATTTAGATGTTACAAAGAGTCTAAAAAAACTAAATAGATACGATATAGAACTTCTGAAAATATCATTTTTCTCTTATATGAAACTTAATGTAACTCATGAATCAATTAATAAAGCTTATGAACTCTTATATTATATGCAAGAGGATGATGAAGAGTTGTTAGTATCAATATCAATACTTTTTGAAAAAAATAAATTATTATATCCTGCTGTTCAAATAAATCTTTATTTGGCAAAAATATTTAATAAAGCTAAATACTATGGAGCATTGGGAGGACTCTCAGTTAAGTTAGATAATAATCCCCAAGCAAAAACCTTTTTAGAAAAAGCGATAGAGTTAGATAAAAGTAAGATTAATTATTATATTGTATTAGGTCAAACATATTCTGTTGATGGTGAGTTTGAAAACCTAGAACAACTGTTTATAGATGCAAATAAATATGTAGAGAACTCTTATGAAAAACTAATAGCACTTCTCTTTGATATAGGAAGTGTTGAGGGGTGTAAGTTAAATAAAGAACTTATGTATAATGATATCTATCATAGTTTATATTTTCTACAACATCAGCTTTTTTATACTGGTATTGAAGAAGCAAAAGAAGTAATAGAAAATATAAAATCTAAGCATATTTTTACAATTGCTAAAAGTAAAACTAGAGATAAAATAGTTAAACAAAAATGTAAAGATTTTGAAAATATTGTGTCATTTCACAGCTCTGGTCGTGGGGGAAGTTTTTTCTTTCATGCTTTAGTAGATGGACATAAAGAGGTAGCTACAATTCCTGGGATATATTTGAAAGGTTACTATGGATTAAATGTGTTTAATAGTATTGTTAGTGCTGATAAAAAAAATATGATAGAAAAATTTATGAATATTTATGAAGCAATATTTGATGCAAATTCATTTAAAAGTGTTCCAGGCGATCCAATGAGTGGAAAGATAAAACTTGGTACAGTAAGTGGTCTAACAACTCTAGGTGAAAATAGAGATATAGCTCTAAAAGTAGATAAAGAGAAATTTGCTAGAAAACTCTATAGTTATTTAGATAACTTTTCAACTATAAATGAAAAAGACTTTTTTAATCTTGTCCATATGGTCTGGGAGGAGATAGCAAGAGGTGAATCTCTTAAAAAGAAAAAAACTTTATTTTATCATATACATAATCCAACATTTGTGGAATACTATAGATATGTAAACAGTTATAAAAAAGCTAAGGACTTAGTAATCATACGAAATTGGCTTCAAGGTTTAGAGAGCTGGATGGATAGTGATGTACCTGTCATTTTAAAAGAAAACTGGCTAGATGGAGTTTCTTATAAAACTAAATTATCTTTATTTAAAAAACAACATGCGTCAATGTATAGGAAAATTTGTACAAAACTTTTTACAGAGAGATATAAAATATTTTTATCTCATGAGATATACTATGTAAAACTTGAAGATGTAAAAAATACTCCTGAAGCAACAATGAGGGCAGTTGCAAATATGATGAATATAGAGTATGAGGATGTATTAATCAATCCATCATTTTTAGATTTAAAATTTCACTCAAATAGCTCTAAGCTTAACAAAAACATCAGTGCATTTGATAAAGCTAGTATCAAAAGAAAAATAGGAGTGCTCTTTAGTAATAGCGATGCAGTGCTATTAAACACAGTGCTTAGACCTTGGAATGAGATATTTGACTATGATGAGGGTGAGTTTAAGTATGTAAGCATAGAAGAAGCCCTAAAAATAAATGATCAAATAATGGATTGGGAATACAAAGTGGGTGCGATGTATAAAATAAAAGAGGAAGATATAAAAAATACTGTAAAATTTCGTAAACTAAAGTTGGCTTTAGCACTCAACACACAAGAACAGGTTTATGAAGAGCTAAAAAAAGTTAAACTAATTAAGCCAGAGATATAAAATGGTTATTTGGTTACTAGGAATAAGTGGAAGTGGTAAGACCACTTTGGCAAAAAGATTAAAACATAACTTTGATAAAAGGGAGATAAAAAGTTTTATAGTTGATGGTGATTTAATTAGAGATTTTTTTGATAGAGATTTGGGATATACTAAACAAGATAGAGTTCAAAATATAAAAAGAGTTATGATAACTGCCCATGTATTAGAGATGAATGGTATCGTTCCTATTGTTGCCAATATATCACCTTATGAAGAGTTAAGAGAGTTTGCAAGAGAGAAATTTGATAACTATTTCGAGATATATCTAAGACGAGATATAAAAAACATCACCAATAAAGATTTTGTATATGATAGCAGAGATGTAGTTGGTGTAGATATGGAGTTTGATGAGCCCAAAAATCCTGACTTGATTTTAGATACAGACAGACTTGATATAGATTGTTGTATAGAAAAAATAAAAACAGAGGTTTGTATTGATTGATATAGATGAAGAAACATTGCAAGATATTATAAATATAAAGACAGGTCTTTTTTTTCCACTTGATGGCTTTATGGATAGTA
Organism: Arcobacter sp.; assembly: GCA_015663165.1. GTDB lineage: Bacteria > Campylobacterota > Campylobacteria > Campylobacterales > Arcobacteraceae > CAIJNA01. The sequence continues at coordinate 2,927 of DQSS01000245.1, forward strand.
AAGATTATAGAAGTGTTGTTGATAGTATGAAGCTATCTACTGGTGAAGTGTGGACTATACCTATTACATTTGATATTGATGAACTTATAGATGATGAAGAGATAATACTCTATTTTAACCATAAAGAAGTAGCAAAAATAGAAGTAGAAGATATCTATAAAACAAAAGATGATGATATAGAAAAAATATTTGGAACAACAGATACCAACCACCCTGGCGTACAAAAAGAGCTAAAAAGAAAAAAATATAGAGTAGGTGGAAAAATAAGTTTATTAGATGATACTATTTTGCAAGGTGCTTTGGACCCCAAAAAAACAAAAGAGTATTTTAGGACTAAAGGGTGGAATACTATAGCAGGATTTCAAACAAGAAATGCTCCTCATAAAGCTCATGAATATCTGCACAGATTGGCATTGGAGTTTTGTGATGCGTTGTTTATAAACCCATTAGTTGGATGGAAGAAAAAAGGTGATTTTACCCAAGAAGCTGTGGAGGTTGGATACAAAAAGATAAATGAAGTCTATTATAACAACTTAAATATATATTTTGAAACTCTTAAAACACCTATGAGGTATGCTGGACCAAAAGAGGCTATATTTCATGCAATTATTCGGAAAAACTTAGGATGTACACATTTTATTATCGGTCGTGACCATGCTGGTGTTGGGGATTATTATGGTGTGTATGAGGCACAAGAGTTAGCTAAAAAGTTACAAGATGATTTAGATATAAAAATACTGCTTTTTAAAGAGCCATATTATTGTAGAGTGTGTGAGCAGATAGTTAGTAAAAACTGTTGTAGTCATAAAGATATAGATAAGATAAGCGGTACCAAAATAAGAAAGATGCTAATGTCAAATCAGATACCACCAAAAGAGTTTATGAGAAGAGAGGTAGCACAAGAGGTACTAAAATTGAAAAATATTTTTATATAAGGATTGATATGAAGAAAATTATAGCTACAGTTGGACCTAGTCTGCTACATAATGTACCCTTGGAAAAAGTACATAGTGATAGTCTAATATACAGAATCAATGGTGCTCATGGGAGTATAGAAGCAGTAGAAGAGTATATTTTAAGAATCAAAGAACAAGCAAATGATGCAAAAATATTGATGGATTTACCAGGAAATAAAGTAAGAACAGCAGATTTTGAATATGGATATATCGATATAGAGAAAGATAAAGAGTTTGAAATGTATTTTCATCAATTTAATTATAAAGAGTTTTACAAACATCTCAATGTTGGAGATGAAGTATTGGCAAATGACTCAATATTTAAATTTGAAGTTCTTGCCATTGATAATGACAACAAGAAGATTCTGTTTTTATCTCATTCTGATGGTAAGCTATTGAACAACAAAGGTTTTCATATAAAAGGTGTAAATAAAAATTTACCTTTTCTTTTTAATAAGGACAGAGAGCTTATAGAGCTTTCAAACAAACATAATCTTGATTTTGTTGGATTGTCATTTGTAAGAGATGCAAATGATGTACAAGAAGCAAAGAGTTTAATAGAAAACTCACAAATTATCTCAAAAATAGAGACACTAAGTGCTGTAAATAACTTAACTGAGATTTTAAAAGAGGTAGAGTATATCCTAGTAGACCGTGGGGATTTATCAACTGATGTTGGGCTTTTTAATGTACCATCATATCAGAAATTTATAGTAGAAAAAGCTATTTTTTCAAATAAAAAAGTTTTTTTGGCAACTCAGTTCTTAAAGTCAATGGAGTTAAATCCTATCCCTACATTTCCTGAAATTATCGACCTTTATAATACATTAAAAAGTGGTATTTATGGATTACAACTCTCTGAAGAGACTGCTATCGGTAAATATCCAAAAGAGTGTATAGATGTTATCTTTGATACATTTAAAACTATAGATAGTGAAACAAAAGTAATTTAAGCTTTTTTAGTCTCATTGATAAATTTAATAATGGATATAGAACTACTATTTACAGTTATCCTAACAGCAACAATACAATCACTCTTTGGAGTGGGAATTTTACTGTTTGGGACACCAATACTGCTACTATTAGATTACTCTTTTATAGAGAGTATATTGATACTGCTGCCTATATCTGCCTCTATCAATATTTTACAAATTATCAAAGATTATAAATATATAAATAGAAAGATATATAAAAATATTCTACTGATTACTATCCCTTTTGTTATTATTTCTCTTATTTTAGTTTCTAGTAATCAATACAATGTATCTCTATTTATAGGAATTGTTTTGATTTTTATAGCACTAAAAGATTATATTGGAATACTATCTAATTTACTTAATAGATTAATGAAGTTTGAAAAATTATATTATATTATCATGGGAGTGGTACATGGACTTACGAATCTTGGTGGTGCATTGTTAACTGCAAAAGTTTTTCATTCTAAACTTGACAAATATGAAAAAAGAGCCACAATAGCAATGTCATATATGACATTTGCTCTATTTCAAATAGGAACACTGTTTTTTTTGGATACTCAGTATGAATTAAAAAATATTCTGTATATAATTATAGGTGTTGCTGTTTATTTTCTTGTAAATAGACTATTTCATAATATAACTGAATACAAATATGAGAAGCTGTTTAGTATATTTTTATTGTTTACTGCTATCTTATTGATTGTGAAATAGACGATGATACTATATTTAAATATTAAGTTATTGAGGAATAAGTAATGGATTATATCAAAACCCTACAAAAAGAAGTTATTAAAATAACAAAAAAAGCGAGTAGTGCTATTTTAGAAATATACAATAGTCAAAATTATAAAATTGAAATCAAAGATGACAATTCACCTGTAACAAAAGCTGATTTAGTATCAAATAATATTATCATTGAAGAGCTTAAGAAAATATCAAATTATCCTATTTTAACTGAGGAGAGTCCCGTAGAGTATGAAATACGGAAAAACTGGGATAAATTTTGGTTGGTCGATCCACTTGATGGAACAAAAGATTTTATAGCTAAAAATGGGGAGTTTACTATAAATATAGCATTAATAGAGTGCAATAAGCCAATACTAGGTGTTGTTTATATCCCCGTATATGGTGATGTATATCATGCTTTTAAAGGTGCTGGTGCTTATAAAAATGGTATTAAAATATATAATAATTCTAAAAGAGTTGAATTGATTGCTAGTGATAGTATATTTCACTCAACGAAAGAGACAAAAGATTTTTTAAAAAAATATAATATCACTAACATCAAAAGATTTGGTTCATCTATCAAAATTTGCAAATTAGCTGAGGGGGTAATAGATATTTATCCAAGATTTAATGGAACAAAAGAGTGGGATACAGCTGCTACTCATATTATTGCAAATGAGGCAGGATGTAAATTAATTGATATTAAAACTAATGCAGAGTTGGTTTATAATAAGAAGAGTATTAAGAATAACTTTTTTATTGCGAGTAGGAATGATTTTAACGGATAATGCCCTTATTAACTTTAAATATCAAAGATAGACGACTTAGGGGGTTAGGTCACAAATGTAAAGTCATTTGTGACCTTTTATAATAGGGAATCGACCTCACACCCCTGCCGTTCAATCGCCACTTTTACCCACCACTCCTTCATCAACAATCACTATTCAATAAAAAA
>DQSS01000359.1 GCA_015663165.1 Arcobacter sp.
ATCTAACTTTACTAAAATTAGGATCATAGAGAACTTTTTCATTAGTTTTACCATATCGTTTAGCCAAATAACGTATAGTCATTGCCGATGCAACAGCTGTACAATGAGCTCCAGGAGAGGGGTTACCATAAGCAATATCTCTTGTCCATTCATCATTTCTACTAGAATTTACATTATCTAAATATCCTGTATAGTACTTTTTAGTACACACACTCTTTTTAACACTTCTCCATTTTCGTTTTACCCATCTACCAAAACCACCCCATCTTTTAGTATTATTAACTTCTACAGCTTCAACCTCTATAGTTACAATCTCACCTTCAATATTTTTTTCATAAATCCATTCTTTAATTCTATCTTGTTCTGCTTCTTGCTTAATTAATAATTCATTTGCCACATCATCACTATTTTCTTCTACAAAAGCAATAATCTGTAATTTTTGCTCTTCTGTTAAATTACTATCATTTCTAACTGAATCTAAATCTATGTTATTTTTATTTGGAATCTGTTTATTTGTTTCTAATCTCTCTTCTTCTAATTTTTGTTTATTTTCCAACATCGTAACTTCATCAAATCTTTGATTATATGCATCTTCTCTATGCTCATCACTAAGTGGATAAAGTTTATTACTATCTATTGGACTACTAAAAGAGTCAATAAGATATGTTCCTATCTTTTTTCCATCTTTTGTTTGATACGTATGATAAAGAGCTTGTGGTGCTATATCTATCGATTCTGTTATTTGAAGATTTTTATAACCTAATTGATTAAGTTCTTTTTCTATTTTCAATTTTTTTTCATAATAAGGAGACAAACCTTCGTATTTAGCTAAATCTGAACCATATGCAAGGGTTGCACCATACAAATAAGATTTAAATTCAAACTCATCTGTTTGATTTGTCTCTATAAGTTTTTCAAGTGTCTCTTCATTTATAAGATACTTACCTTTAACAAAAGTAAAAAGAACTACAGAATTTTTACCTTTTAAATCAGAAAAAAGTCGAGAATGAACTAACATAAAATCAGTAGTTTCCAAATCATCTTCTGCATCTAACATAGCAGCTTGATAAACAGTATCTAAATAATTGACTTTTGTTTTTCCTTCTAAGTTTACATTACCATCTATTATGGCACTACCTGTTATATTAACACTTTTATGTGAAAGAAAATTACCACTAGCAAAAACTTTACCAATACATTCAAAACTATCAAGTTCAATATCTTTATCAACTATAAGTGCATGTTCAAAAGGAGTACCAGTATTAATATTTAGGTTTCCTGTTGCATGAAGTGTTCCTTCAACCATTAATGTACCAGCAATAAATATATTTTCTACATTTATATCTAAATCTGTTTCTGATTTTATAGGAATATCAAACTTTACATTCTCACCTGAAATTGTCCATTTCCCATCTTCAAAAGTTAAATCAGCATCCATATAACTCTTATCAGCAAGTGTTTCTTGTGAATGAAACCTTTTTACTAATGTTCCATTTTTCTTTAAAATGTATGCATCAGGCAATATATCATCTACATCATAATCACCAACATGTAATGCTCTAAAATCAACAACTGCTCCACTGTTTAAGTTGTCAACTTGAACAGATCTAAAATTATTACCTGAAATTCCATCATAAGCACTCATTCTACCCATAATGTCAATACTTCTTGCGTTACTTGTAATCACATCTTTATTTGAATGTATATCTGCTAGTGGTCCATCTGTTTCTAATGTGTCATTAACGGTAATCTTACCATTTGCTAATAATGCATATTTTTCAAATGAAGAAGGGGTTTCTGAGACCTGTAAATTTGAGGCTATTGCTTCATTCGTACTTTCATCTCGATTATTATTACATCCTGCCAATAAACCTATACCAATAAGTATTATTGGTATTACTATCTTTTTAATTTTCATTTAATCACCTTTTGTATTGTTATAATTTAATTTTATAAAACATAAATCTTACATATATTTACGATACAATAGTGATGAGGGTTTAACTATCAAGTCTTTGCCTAGTACAAGATTTTAGACTCTCACTATACATCTAAATATTTAAAATCACATCATTTTGTTTTCTTTTTTTACTCCTTAAAAAAATCTCTAAACTTTATATCTCCTTATCTTTAATTATTCTATGACTTATCTCAATTAATTTACTACTATTATTTTGATACAAATCTGAAATAGTTACAAATTTTCTACCAACAAAATATTTACCTGCAGTTATTAACCCTTTAGAAGTTGAACGATTCACAACTTTATAAATAAATTCAGAACAATACATTTTATCATCATCTAAAAGATTAAAATCTATATCAAAAATTATCTTTTTTCTTTTAAGTTCCAATGCATAATCAATCATCTCTTTTTGTAGTTTCTCAGATAAATCAAAACGATAAACTGCCCAAATATGTATGCCATCTAAAAACTCTTTTATAGACTCAATATAAACTCCATTTCGTCCATGCACTTTGTCTTCTTCTGAATGTATGACAAATATACCCTTGTCTGTTTTTTGTACAATTCCTGCATGAGAGTATCGTTTTTCACCTTGTGAAAA
>DQSS01000006.1 GCA_015663165.1 Arcobacter sp.
AATATCGCCGTGCTTATTGACTCTAATTGTTTTAGCGAACTTTTATCTAATATTGTGTTTAGTTTGGTTATTATTTTTTGTAGTTTTTTTTCATTGCAATCTAAAGATACTACAACTTCACTTTAGCCTCTTTTTTTGGCTATGGTGTTGATAATAAATTATAAAAAATAAAAACAGTAGAGCAGAGATGAGAGAAGATTATAGAAAAGAAGATAATGATTTTATTGATGCACTTGATAAAATAAATAATATTTATATAAAGAGTAAAGATATAGATTTTGTTTATCTTGAAATAAAAAAAAGACACTTGGCTCAAAAAGCCAATAGTTTATTAAAGAATTTATTTTCAGTTGCACATCGTGAGAACATAACATTTAGTAAAAATTTCATACAAAATATGACATTGGCTAATGCTAGAAAGTTTCTTACTTTGGAACAGAAAAAAAAGAAAGAAAGAAGTATGGAGAATAAAAAAGAAAACTTAGAACAATCTCAAATAGAGGTAGAAAGAGATGCAATAAATAATGATATTTGTATCAAGGGTAGTTCACTTAAACCAATACAAAAATTTTTAAAACATGAGCTATTGGCTTCATGGAATGATAGTAAAATGATGTGGATAATATCTGATCCAAAATCAAAAAAAGATTTAGATGAAGTTTATGCCAAAATAGTCAATAAGGTAACCTATAATGAGTTACGCGAAACTAAGAAAGATGAATATTATCTTCTTCCTAATGAAGAAGCTTTACTACGATATGGAAGATCATCTGTATTATACGCAGGAGTTGTAAATGTCACTTATTTAGAAGAACAAGTTTTGAAATTAGAAGATAAGCAAGAGAATGGAGATGGAAGTATTCATCGTTTATATGAAGCTTTGGTTTCAACATTAAAGGCTTATGATGAGTTGAAAGAAATTGGATTTTTAGTTGAAATGAATGAAGATATAAAAATTAAAAAAGGCTTAGTCAGTCTTCCTATAGCTAGATTCCCATCTCATGAAATAAAAATTACATTAGCAAAAAATATAAATGCAACAACAAAAGAACTTAATGAGATATTTTTTTCTTTCAAAGAAAGAGAAAATTTAAGAGATAGGGGTTAAATATATAGCCATATCTCTATTTTATTATTAAGAATACTGAACAGTGTTTCACTTTGAATTCTACTGAAACTCTAAATATACCTCCCTTGCTTCCAAAATTTTATAATTTATAAATATATGAAACAAATAAACATAACTTATTTTTTTATTTAGGATAGATTAGTCAAAAATAATTATAAATAATAGTATGTTTTTTTATATAGGTATACTATTATTTTTAAAAAATATCCTTTTTTTAAAGTCTTTATATGTTCATGAAGTGTAATATATTAAAATATAAAGGAACAATAATGAATATATCTAGGGCTTACTATATATTTTGTTTAGGAGTTACTTTTACCTATGCAGAGCCAAGAGTGGCTAATGAAAACTATGACCCCTCTTCTTACTCACAAGAGAATGAAAATAAAAATTATGAACTTTATACTCCTACGAAAGAGTATTTAGACTTAGCAAATAAAGATAATGCTATTAGAAGTGTTATTGAGGACAATAGACATATTCAAGAAGAATTTAAAGCGTTGAATTTAAATAAAGTTTCCAGTAGCGTTAAAATAAAAAATATAATGAATATGGATCACTTAGTTATGCATACAGAATATCCTTTAATTATTATGCTTCCACTCAACACAAATATAACAAATGCCTACTGTTATCCTCCTACTGTAAAACCAATTTATCAATTTAATAGAATAGATTTAATTCCCTCTGATGAGTTACTGAAAACATCATTGGTTGTCAGTTATATTGATGGAAATGAACCTAAAATGATGACAATACTTTTGAGTAAGATAAAGAACAATACAGGCACGTTACTTCAAAGAGAAGTTCGTTATATCAAGCGTAATATTTTGGGGATTGAAGATGTGCTGACACGGTACTATACAGCTTATAATAAGTATCCTATTAATAATTCAATGATTAGAATAGGGCGTAATGTATATACATTCATAGAAGATAGAATTAACGGTACTTTACGTATTGATAATAGTAAATTTTTAATGAAAATAAATTAAAGGGGATTTCATGTTAGAGGATAATAGTCAAGAGGTTATAGAAATTGTCAAGGAGGATAAGAAACCTCAATCGTTGGCAAAAATACTAATTACAATGCTTGTCTCTATTGTACTTTTTGCCGTTACTGTTATTGGAGGGTTGAAATTCTATAAAGAGTATAAAAATAAAAAAGTTGAGATGACAAAACAATTAATTCCTATTGAACAAAACAATACTTATGTAGAGGTCTTAGCTAGGAAGATAGCTGGTCCACCTAAATTTAAAATACCTCAAAACCTTGAAAAGCCTACATTTATTAAAAAAGTTGAGAATAACATTACAGATACAACTGACTATAGCACCTTGCCTTACGCAAAGATTAAAATAGAAGTAGTGGCTAAAGTAAAAGAAAAAACTTTAGAAGAGAAGCTTGATGAAATTGTTAGTTTTGATGAGCTAACAGACGCGATTATATCCTTAGAAATTAAAAGAGTTAATAATGAAATTATTGTGGGAAATAGATTTTATAAAATAGATGAAACTTTGGGAAGTAACTTTATTATCAAAAGAATGTATCGTAACGGTAAGGTAAAAATCTTCAATATAAAGGAAAACTATTCAAAGAGGTTCTCTTTATGATCAAGAAGAAAATAGTCATAAGTTCCTTCTTTTTGTTGCAATGCCTAATAAACCTTTTAGAGGCATCAGAATACACAGGTTACAGTGCTGATAATGAGTTAGATACAACTGTAAATTCACAAATACATGTATATGAAGATGGATTTCATCATGGAATAAATTGTATTGAGAGAGAGTTTCAGTTGTATGGAAAGAGTGGAGATGTAGTTAAATTTAAAAGTTATATGGTCTTAATGAATATAGCTTCTCTTTCTAGGGAAAGTATTTTGATTTATAAAAATTATGCCTATGAAGAGGGTCTGGTTCCTGTCTCAATTGATACTGAGAAGTTGGTATTTAAATCTTTTGATAGAAGAGCTGATGCAGAGTACCTTGCTAATAAGATTTTAAATAAGAAGTATATGGGTAGTGATAATAAAGTAACTATTAAACATAATAATCCAAATCAAGAGTATAGAAGAGGAAAATTCATCTACAGTGAAATTTTTGACAAGATGAGAGAGCGTATGGAGAAAGAAGTAGAAGGTAAAGTGTTTATTACCAATGGGACATATAAATCTCTTGTATATTCTGATACTTCATATACGCAAACTTATCCTTTTCCCACGCATTATTCCGAACCAATAGTAGATGAGAAGGTTGTCTTTAAAGCTAAAAAAACGGTTAAGAAAAAGAAACCAATTAAGAAAGTTATTAAAAAGAAAAAAAGGTATTTTTCAGTCAAGCATAGTAAAGCAGAGTTGTTTAAATATGATAAAAATAAAAGCCTTGTTTCAGCAGGACTTATTGACGCAGGGATTAAACGTATTTATAAAATAACTCAAAAAATAGATGGGGTATTTTATATAAGATATAAAAACTTCTTTATTGAATTAGATGATGTTATAAGGCATTAGGAATGATAGTGAAAAACATTTTTTTATTAATAGTCATTTTTTTCTTTACTGGCTGTTCAGGACATCTTAAATCTACGACAGAAGAACAAAAAATGGATTATATATTTGAAAGAGCGTTAGTTAAAGAGTTAAATAAAATTAGATGTGTTAAGGGTTTATCTGAAATTAAAACACATAAAAGTGTGGAAAATTATGGCAATAAGAATCCTTTTGATGCACAGCTTAGAAGAGGTTATTAAGATGAAAATATTAAATATTATGCTTGTTCTGATTTTTTTACCATCAAGCCTTTTTTCAGAATCAGAAGTCGGTATTGCCACTAATATTATGAATGGTACGGCGAATACCGATAAAAATATAGTGGAAGTACATCCCTCTGGTCATTTGGTTAATATTGGTCCTAAAAAAGAAAAATCTAAAGAAAAAATTTGGTATAAAAAAAATTGGGATAGAGAAAAATTATACAATAGGTTGTATGGTACTAAATCAACAACTGGCAAGTTTTTACTGCAAGATGGAGATGGCTCTGGAATGTTCGTAAAGAATCAAATTTTGATCAAAAATCAGCAGAACATTAATGCTTATCATGCCAATAAGAGTGCCGAAGAGCGTGTAAATGAAAGAATGCTTTCGTCATTAAAAGGAGATTGTATTTTTCCTTTTAGAGTGGATGTGGCTGTTAATCCAATACAGATAAAGGTGACTTGTAAAATACAAGAAGATAATAGTTTTATCGATTTAATTATGTACTTAGTTCCAAGTAATCAATCTTACTCTCTTGTTGCTATCCCTAAATATTATGTAAGTACTAAGGGAGAGACTGTTCCCATAGATAAAGAGCGAAGTTATATCACTAACTTTGCTGATACAACCTCAAATATTGCAACGTATGTGAATACCCAACAAGTGAAAAAGAATATTTCTTATTTGGCACAAGGTGTTGGTTTGGGAATGAGTAGATCAGCCAATAGATACTTAAATGAAAGAGAAGCTGCTAATAGACAACAAGAAGTTATTGTCTCTGGGGGCATTAATCCGATTGTGACACAAACAACAAACGCTAAAGAACCCAGTGTTAAAGAGTATACGATTGCAGGTTTTGTTGGTGGGGTATTTGATGGAATTGGTCGTATTGCTTCAAATATGGAAGGAGATTTTCCTTATTTATATAGAATTGAAAAAGGTAGCGTTATAAACTTTTTCATTACTCCTCTTATTGTAAGTTCTAAAAATAATCAAAGAAATCAAACTCAAAATGGGAGAATGAAATGAAGATAAGTTATGGCTTGTTTCTTACAAGTATGGTGTTAATTTTAAATGGATGTAGCAATAAAAATATTAATCCAACTCCTTATGGGGAGAATAGTCAAAATTATATTAAGCAAAATGAATTTGAAAAAGGCTACGCAAGTGCCATAAAAAAAGAAAAATTAAAATGGGAAGAGAGAGGGTATCAGAGAGCCTTGGCTATTGTTAAAAAATACAGTGCTGATATTCGTTCTTATGAGGCAGGTAAATATGCGATAAAAAATAAGTTTGTAACCTACCCCAAACTTATTGCTCTTCAATCCCATGGAAGTATAAAATTAAAAAGTCTTGGTTGTGAAATTAGAAATGATATGACAGTTGAAGATATATTTCATTATTACAATAGAAATAGGAATAAAATTCCTAACAACAGTGAGATGTTTAATAATTATAAAACAAATATCTCACAAAGAGGACGCTCTTCATCTTTTGTTTCAGAAGGATTTTCTTCAGCCCCTGAAAAAATTCAACAGACCATGTCTTTACCAAATGAACAAAAAATTCAAAGAGACAATTTTATTACAAATGATGCTGAGAATAAGAGAGTTATTTTAGCGTTACGTAAAACATATAAATCAAAAGATGTAATAGATAAGTTCTCCTTGAATTGTAAGGAGGGAAATTCCTCTTATTCTTGTGAATTTCTTTCTCAAATGGAAAAAGATCTTTTTTGTCGAGAAACAAAAATTTGCCATCAATAGGATAAATAATGTTTAATGAAGAGATACTCTATTCAGCACAAAGATCGATTGTGAAAAATTGGATTTTTTTCGTAGTTATTTTTCTTTTAATACTCTTTTGGCAAGTGACAGAATTAAGAGATTTAAGAGTTGCATTGGCTAAAAATACAGCTCTTCAAGAGCAGAGTATGACCAGTGTAATTGGATTAACAGATAATGGGGTTGTGTTAGATATTGAACGAAAAGCATTGTTTGCAGATAATGAAGAGGCTTTAGTCGTTAGAGCTTTACGTAAGTTAGTTGTAGCAAGAGCTGAGTTAACAAATGGCTTTACGATATCAAAATTTGAAGATGCAACTCTTCTATTAGAGAGTGTGGAAAAACTACATGATTTTACAGAGTATTTGGTGGTGGATGATGTAAAGGCAAAAGGTATTTTTATTGATGTTAAGAATATAGACGGTGATATTGAAGAAAAATCTGTTTTAGAGTTGTCTAGTCAAGGAGTAGGTTATTTTAAAGGTTATTTGGAAAAATTAAGACAAATGATACAGGCGAATACTTTATCTCATTTTGCGACAATTTATAAAACAGAGGTTAAATCTTATGTTCCTGATGGGAGTAACTTTAAGATAAGAATAATTTTTCATGTATCCACTCAAAATTGGGTTGGTTATAACAAAGAGGAGAGTATTTTCACAACACATGACAGTCAGTATGAAGTGATGGCTAAGGGGTTTTTCAATATACGGTTGAGAACAAAAAAAGATAAACAGTTCAAAGGAATTAATAAACTAGGACTTCATTTCTATCACTTAAAAATATCTATACCCACGGCAAAAGGTAAATAATGCCAAGCGTAACGGAATTATTAATTGCAAATATCTTTGGAACAATTGCTATTTTAGTCTCAGTTATGCCTTTTTTCTTTGGTCTTCTATCAGAGCTTTCAAAAGCACTATCTTTAACAGATAGTAGGAATAATTACTCTTACTATCGAGGAATTTTTAAAATATATCTCACACAACTTTTAATCTCTTTATTCTTTATGTGGTTTGTTAAGCTTTGGGACATTATTGTAAAAAAAGATATTTATAAGCTAGAGGGAACAAATCATGCCTTTGAAAATTTCTGGAATCCAAACTGGAAGGTAGGTATGTTGTCAGGCGATGAGGCAACAGCAGGGCTTTATGCCTATCAAGGGTTAATTCGTGTTCCCTTTGAAACATTCTTTTCCCTATTTATGATTTTAGTTCCCTTATCAGCATTGGTAATAGCTACTTTTAGAACAAGCCAAGGCAATCCTCAATACAAAAGAGGCAGTCAAATTGTGGAGCAATCTTTTAATGCTGTGATGTTTTCTATTGCCAGTGCTGCTCTTTTTTATTTCTATTTAGAGGTCATTGATATATCACTAAGAATGCCAAATAGTATTCATGACATGGTGGAAAATTGGTGGTTTAAATTATTAACATGATCTATTTTAAAGGAGTTAATACTTAAATATGCAAAAAGATTTACAAAGAACAGTAAATGATTTAAAAAGCAATTTACAAGAACAAAGTGATGCACTTTATAAATTGAAGAAAAAAGATAGCCATGTTCGTTATTCAAGTGAAATGAATAGCTCTATTTTTGAGATGTTAGCAGAGATTGGATTACTTGTTTCCAATGTCTATAAGAGACGACGAATTGAAAAACCTATAGAGAATATAAAGAGGGCAATGCATGAAAAAGTACCCATTCTGGAAGAGATAGAATCTGAGGTTAGTAGAATAAAAAAACAGTATGAAAAAAGTTTAGATTTAAATGAGAATACCGAGGGGTTAAACACAGAGCTTAATACTTTTATCAAAATTCGTATGCTCTATGAACAGTTAGACAATCTCTCTATTTCTTATCCTCAATATAAAAATATTGTTAATGATTTTCAATCTAAGTTACTTGAACCAGATATAAAAGCTGATGAAATCAAAAGTTATACCTATGTGGAAGTTGAAAAAATTGAAAATGAATCCGATCAGAAAATGTTTTCATCTTTATTTGAAGCGTTAATCAGTGAGGTCTTTAAAGATGAAGCTACTGAAGCTTCATCCTCGTCAACGGTTTCCAATCAGAGTGTACTGATAGAGACAGAAGAAAATGTTAATTTAAAGCGAGACGTTCAAAGGTATAGACGATGAGTGGGGGGAAAACATAACATGCTTGATTTTGAGACAGATAAAGCCGATTTAATCGCCTTACAAAGAGAAATAGATGAAGAGGTTATCATCGAAGATAATGAGGCTTGTGATCGAGATATACTTGACCAAATGGTTTATCAAATAAGCATGAATGAGAAGAGAAATGAAAATAAACAACCAAAGCAGAAGATAGAAAAAATTCTATCAGAAATTAATGAAAAAAAAGAGCTACATAAAGGTTATAAATTTAATAAGTCAATGAGTAATAAAGAGCGTGATGAATTTATGAACTTTTTAAATGAATCTTTTTTAGATTTAAGTCGAAAACTTACAGATGTAACGGTTTATTACATTGCTTTAAAATCCAAAGTAAGCGTATTAGAATCAAGAGAGAAAAAGCATGAAGATATTAATCAAGAATTAGAAGATATCGTTGCCCAAATGAAATCTCATCGTCGATATAACGATTTATCTGAAGTTGATTTCAATGAAGTGGTGAGGCGTGTCATTGTTGAAATAGATAATCATCATAGAGAAAGTAAGAAAAAAACAAAAGAGAGAATAATCGTACCGTGGAAGATTATTTTTACTCTATTTTTCCTAGGGACAATAATACTCGGATACGTTTACAAGTTAAATAAAGTAGAAGTACATCACTATATGAAAGAAAACTATGAAAAAAAATAGAAAAATTATACTTTTTAAAAGTTTGTTAATCCCATTATTAATAATGGGATGTTCCCAAAAAATACTTATTCCAGAGGATGGAATTCTTCAAACAAAATCTCTTTATGAAATTCATAAAATGAAAGGAAAGTTCGTCTCTTATGAAGAATATAAAAATATTTTGAGAAGAGAGGAGAGGTAATGTTAATGAGCTTGAATCAGAGTGTTTATAGCAGATTAAGAAAGAAAGGTTTGAAAAATGAGCCACATTAAAATACTTTTTTTAGCCCTCTTGTTGCTTAGTCCTATAATGGCTTTTGAGATTAATATATCATGGGGAGATATAGCTAGATATATTGGACTAGAGGGTGGGGATATAGAAGACTACGCTTCCCAAATTGAAGAGTCAGCTAGTGAAAACTTAGGCATTCTTGGAGACTTAGGAGGAATGTGTTACACCTATGATCCACCCTCTTTAGGTAGTCTACATATCTCTGCAAATATTTGTTCTTTGGTCGGTAATGTGAATTTGCAAAGCCCTTGTGATTCAGCCCCTCCAATCCCTGGTTTTAAGAAAATTGATAAGTTTAAAAACAATCTTGACTTAAAACGTTATTGTGAAAATATTTTTGGAAGCCAAGTTATTTTTGATCTTAATAAGATTGTGGGAGAAATTGATATTAATAAAAATATTTTTGCTGTTAATGGTGAAGGTTATGACAGTGTTGAAAACTACTATACTTTAGATGATGCTAGAGAAAACTTGACAATGATAGAGGCAATTAAAAATAATAATTATGAATCAACGTATATTTACAAAAGTCTTTTGAACGCATCTAAAAAAGCCCCTAAAAACCTTGATATTTCAAAAATAAATGTTGCCTATAGCACAAAAGAGGAATATAAAATATCTATAGATGAGCAAGTAGAGAGCTTTTCAACACTACATGATCAATTGGACTTAAATAAGTTTAAGAAGAATTGTTTGGTACAGTTTCGTAAAATCAATAAAGCAACAAAAGACATTGATGAGCGAAAAAAACAGAAAGAATCCCTTAAGTCAAAATTACTAGAAGAGTATGGAGAAATAGCTACTAAATATGGGATTTACAAGAGAAAGCAGAGGGTGTTATTAGAGCATAGAGACCCTGTAGTGAACCCAACAAAGGAGTTTATTAGTGGATATGAACCAAAACATAGAGCAGGAATTATTTATGCTGTTGAGAAGCAAAAGACCCATATATCAAAAATTTATACAGAGGTAAGAGAGGAAGTTGACACCTTAAATCGGAAAGTTGCTTTAATTGTTGATAAAACACTTTACTCTACACATGAATTTGATAGGGAAAAAGCTTTTAAAGAGATACAAGACTTAATTGATAATTAATGAAGGAGTAGCCAAATGAATGAAAGTAATGAAAAGTTTGAGAATAGAATGAATAGCATTGTTTATGATTTTCAGTATAAAATGAAGTTACCATTTAGATATGTAATGTTTACAAATTTAGGACTTTTTGCCTTTGTTTTTAATTATCTATTTTTTGATAGCTTTGCTTTGGTCTTAGGTATTACGGTTATGATGTCCTATCCCATTTTTAAGCTTAGTTCATTGAGAAATTATCAAATTTATAGACTTCCTGTTTATAGGCTATTGATATTTTTTTCTAAAATTTTTGATAAAAGGTAGGAGATGAAAGTGAAAAAAATTATCATATTTTTGTTTTTTTATAACGCTTTTCTTTATGGAAATGCTGCGGATCAAATAGAGTCAACTAATGAAACGATTGCTATCCAAACGGAGAAAATCGAAGAAGATAATGGTTTACAAGAGAAAGATATAAGAATACGGTATTTGATTACAGTATTTCAATTAAATCTTATTTTTTTAGAAAAGATTTTAAACATAATTGAGATAAATAGACATGAATAATAAAATAAATTTAAAGGATAGAAATATGAAAATTAATGATATAGAAAATCCAAAACATAAAGCGATTGTTCTTATGTTCGGAAAAGATGTGTATGATGAACTGGCTTCAATAGAATTAGAAGATGGAGAAAAGATATTTGCATGGTTTTTTTATGATGATGATATTAAATCACGAGAAGAGTTGATTCAATTATATTCAATGGACAGTATTGAAGTGATGTATTGTAGAGCTTATAATGGAGCAAGTAGTTTTTAAAGGAAATTTATGAATGATTTACATATAGAATATGAAACAGGACTCTCTTTCTCTGATGTTATGGCAAAAATCCCTAGAATAACCAAAGAAAATGAAGTTTATAATGATGGTTCTATCATTTTTTTAAGAGTTCAATATAAAGAAAAAACAGTTGGAGAGCTTTTTTATGATGAGCAGAGCAATAACTATTGCTATGACCCTAAGTTTGATAGGGAGTTACAGCAAACAGTAGGAGATACACTAAGAGATGAATATCAGCATAAGAATATGGAACGTTTAGTAGAACGTATTAATGAAAATATTCTTGAAAATCCTAATATGAATTTTTTAAAAACTTTTACTGAAAAAGAATATTTTTTTAATTTTGGAGAGAAGCATTTTCCTGATGGTGTAGATAAATATGTGAAGGTCTTATCCTATAATCATCAAGAAGCAATAGCGATAATGTTGAAGAGTCACTATGAAGATAATTATTTTGAATCTTATAATAAGCAAAACTTTATTGAAAAGTATGAAATAAATAATCAGCATTGTATTGATGTTTTTGCACAAAATGATAAAGATTTTATTCTAATGAGTAAAAATGAGTATGGCTATGATGAGAAAATTATATTAGATAGAAATGAGGTTTATGACCTTGCCTACAAGTTTTTTGTGGAGGATGGAGATGAAGAATCTAAGATAACAGAGGTTAGTAGAGTAAACCTTGAATCTGGTGGAGAACGTGAAGCTTTGAATATGTTAAGAGAGTATTCTGATTATGAGGTTGAAGAGGTTGGTAAAAATTGGGAAAATGTTAGAATTTATAAACAGTTTGATATAAAAGTTCTTGATGCCAAAGATATGGAGGATATGGATGAAGATGAATTACTTTTTACCTTGAACAGTTTGAATTTTAAAGTTTTAAAATATGAGAATGAATATAAGGTAGAGGGGAGAAATGAACGATTTAGTACAATTCGTAAGTTGTCTTTATATTTGGACGAGGAAGCTGGAATATACTTAGCTGATTTAGATGATAGCGTGGATGATAATATAAAACGAGATAGATAAATTTTAGTGTCATAAGATACTTCTTAAATTCAGGCATCGAGAAAATCGAATAAAGCGTGAAAGGGAACAGATGAAAGACATAGTACATATTTTAAAAAGTAAGTATAACGATGGGTTAAATAATTCTAGCACTAGTGAAAATAAGAGAGAACAACAAGCTTTTAATTATTTCTCTGCATTATTGCTTCAGCAAGGTTCATTTAGTTTAAGTGTTGTACGTGAACAAATTTCAAAAGTAATTTTATCAGAAAAAAGAGGGTTAGAGAACTTTTATATTCAGATTCAAAAGACGGTTAATGAGTTGGAATCTTTAGGTTTTATGCAATATGATGAAATCTCGGAGACATACTTATTCTCTTCTCCCCAACTGGAACAAAAACTAAAAAAAAGATTAGAGTTTGTAATGGTCTCAAAAGATGATCTTATTATTAATTTAAGAAATGATGAAATTAAAATAGTACTCAATAAAAATCTTGAACAACTTCAAAGGTTACTATCTAAGGATACAGAAGGAACAATGAAGTTTCTTTATACAGCAGCTAAGATGCTACCTTTCTCATTTAACAATAAAGTGATGGCTCATATTCAATCTATTGAGCGTTCTTTGGTTATTGACTCTTTACAATCTATAGACTTCTGGAGTCATAAAAAAATATTTGTAAAAAAAGGAGAAAAGGGTATCGACTTAATTGTCCCTAGTAAGTTCCCTTTATTTGAATATGAGAATGGTCAAGCCAAGTTAAATCAAAAAGGTCAAAAGATACCTCAGCTTGATGAAGTGGGTAATTATAAATTTGGGTTAAGATTTATTCTTAAAAAATCATTTGATAAATCGCAAGTTAATTTAAATCAATACCAACGCTCAGAATATCATATTAGAAAAGATTATGAATTTATTTCAATGGAATTAAAGTATGCAATTTCAAAATCTTCTTTAGCCAAGAGCATTGAGTTTAA
This sequence comes from Arcobacter sp., assembly GCA_015663165.1. Taxonomy (GTDB): domain Bacteria; phylum Campylobacterota; class Campylobacteria; order Campylobacterales; family Arcobacteraceae; genus CAIJNA01. Next base: position 12,673 of record DQSS01000006.1, read on the forward strand.
AGTTTTTGAATCCAAGGAAGAAGAGGTAGCTGATGTGTTTAATCAAATCGCTAATAATTTTTCTGGAACAGAAGAACAGAAAAATGCGATCAAGTATATTTTTTCTGCTTATACTGAACTTTATATTCCTCATCAGTCTCAATATCCTTTTATGAATGGAAAGGTATTAAGTGCGTTAAAAGAACCAATTGAATACTCTAAAAGTATCGCTAGACTCTTGGATATGGAAAATATTTTTTTTCATAAAGAGAAGAATGTTTATCAAATTAGAGGAAAAAGTGATGCGCATGCCAAAGGTGTAAATAGTGTGACGCTTGATATGGCAAGAGAAAATAGCAAAGAAATAGAACACATAGAATATCAAAAATATTATATAAATGAATACAAGAATGAATATAAAAAAGGATATCAAGATGGGCAAAAAAGAAGCAAAAATATATACAATAGTGATGATAGAGAGCGAAGTGAGGGAACACCTAATTACTTACAAAAAGAGTTTAAGCAAGGAGTTAATCAAAGAGAAGAAACTAGGGGATTACAAAGTGACAAGAGCCAAAGAAATACATCACTTATTAATGATTTTGATGAACGAGGAGGGCTTCAAAGAGAGGGAGGCTTGGGAAATCGTAAAAGAGAGGTATCTACAGACAAAAGCTTAGATATTGAGATATTACATCTTGATAACTATTTAGCAGAGCAGACCTATAACTCAGTTATTTTTGAAGAAAATTTGACTTTTATAGATATGTTAAATAAGTTTGGAAAAAAAATAATTCTTGATTTTCCAAACTTTAAAAACAAAAAATATCTTCATGATGCAATTAAAAATCCAAATAACTATAATGTTCTTGAAGTTGCAAATTATCAAGGTTCAAATGGCAATTATCTTTTAATAAAAAATGACTACTCTTATCTTTATGAGAGTAAAAAAGGCAGTGCTTATATAGAAATTGATAATTTTATGACAAGTTCTAAGGCATGGAACATTAAGGAAAAGAATCCAGAGTTAACACAAACAAAATTTGGTGAGTATCAAGTTTTTAATAAACAGTTAGCAGAATATTTAAAATATCCATTACTTCAAAATAATAATTTGCAATTGACCACCCTTATCAATGAGATAAATAGGGATGAAGTAACAAGAGAGAATCTTCATCAGAAGTACCCAACTTTTAATAATACAGAGAAAGAGAACTGGCAAGATACATTGGATAGTATTTTTCAAAGTCGTGTTGTGGAGATAAGAAACGAAGTTGTTGCTCTTCTGTTGGCGTTTGAGAATAAAGAAGATACTAAAGAGGATAGAACCAACTTATTCTTTAAATATGGAGAGCTTGAATATGTTGGAGCTGGTCAAAATATTGTAGGGATGAAAATTTTTGATATAGAAGATAAGCTTTATCCCATAGATGACTATGTTAATTTATTAAGAGATTCTGATGCGTTTAAAGCATTGGAAAGGACTGTTAATAGCGTATCAAAGAGTCTTTTGAAGAATGCAGATTTTATTGAAAAAAGAACTGGCTTGGAGTATGAGATTAGAAGTGATAGTGTAGCTAGGTTTGTTGTTAGGAGTCAAGAGTTTCTAATTGATGAAAAAGGTCATGCTTCAAATTATATTTTAGAGGATGGTAGCAAAGAGAACAATAGCATTGAAGAACGTTTCCTTGGTAGAACAAAGACACGAAAAGAGACGATAGAATGGATAAATAAAGAATTAACAAGAGAGGATAAAAATAAAGAAGAAAGTGTTGTTTCAAAAAGTTCGATAGCAGAGGATGAACTGTTCATTAAGTCAGTAAAAAATCAGAAAAAAAATTCTACAAACCTCTTTGATATGGATGAAGTTTCTCCAATAGAAAGTGTTAATAATGAATCTAAAATTTTTGATGCTTCTCTATCCCAAGAGAAAAGAGATGAAGTATTTAAGACGCTAAAAGGCAAGGAGGTTTCACAGTTTCTTTTTGATGAAGCTCTTTATGTTAGGCAGCGAAATAAAGTAAGAGACGAACTTTTTATGAGTATGATTGAGAAGAACTTATCCCTTGGTACTGAGTATAAAGAAACAATAGAAGAGGGATTAAAGGATTATCCAGAGCATATAAAATATTTTCATAGTGAAGATGGAATTATTGAGATGGAGAAACTTTTTATTAATAAATTTAAAGAAGATGTTCAGTTGAATAATAAAAACGGAGTTGAGGTATCTGTATCTGGAGGCTTATTAAACCTCTCTTTTACAGCAATTGTTGATAATGGTGGAAATAAATATGAACATATTGATGAGTCAAGAATAAGCCAAATAGATTATGTAAACATTATTGCATTTATTAAAACAAGTGAGAGGGGAAATGAGTTCTTTCCTTTGCGTATCTCCTCAAATGAAAATTTAGATAAATATGAAGATTATGTAAAGAGCTTATCACGAGGGAAATATACAGAAACGTATGAAGATGAATTGTTGACTAAAAAAGAGTTGGATAATTTTGAAAAGATAGATAATCTCTTAAAAAAAGAGATACCTCTTTTAGATTTATTTAGAAGAATTAATAACCATGGGTTAAGTGAAAGTGCTTTTTATAAGGTTATTCCTGAAGAAGAAATTCAAAATCCAATGGGACAATTACTATATCTCTCACAAAGGGCGTATAGTACTTTAGATGAAACTGATCAAGGATGGCTCTTTGGTCATTATAAATTGAATTATGAAGTGCTTACAAGGTATGAGGAGATAGTGGCTGCTAAAACAGATGAGGAACTTTTAAAAATAGTAGCTCAATGGATAAAAAAATATCCTCAATCCCATTTATATTTAGACAAGATAACTGTGAATTCAGAGAGTGAAGAGTTTGACTTAGAGCATGAAATTATTGAAACATTAGATATGGCTCTAAAGTCTAAGTTACAGCGTCATGATGTGTATGATGAATATGGAATTCAAAGTAGTGATGGTTTAATTACTGTTATAAATAATCTTACAAAAGAGCGTATCAATGTAGAAATTAAGAGTTATGAAGAGGGTGAACTGTCTTTAAAAATTGATGAACTTCTAAAAATTGGTGAGTATCTTCATTTAAATGAAAGTGAAAAATTCAAGTATGAATACAATGCCTCAAAACATGAAATTAAAGTTCTGAATTTAAGTGAGCATTACTCCAGTACTGAAATTGAATCAATTTTTATTCATAGAGCTGTCATCTGGGAGAGGGTTTCGGATAATTATATTTTTGACTTAACAGATACGAAACATAGAGGTTTACTTGAAAATGAACTAAATATTATAGATGACTTGAATTCTAGCGAAGAGGATAAACAGGCTAATAAAGAAAAATTATTAGCAATAGCTAAGTATATTAAAGAAAAAACAGGATTAGAATGGGAGTGGATGGATGAAAATCTTCTTGAATTCCAAATAGATGAAATCACATACTTAATGGATAAAGATGCTGATACAACTGTTTATAATCATGTTGTGGGCATTGAAAATGGCGTTCAGAGAGAGATTGATACAGGTATTGATGATGTGGTTCAAGAGATTTTAAACCATTTAGCCAAGAGAGAAGATGATGTTTCTGATGATAGAGCGATAAAAATTGAAATAAAAGCGTTACTTGATGGTGCATTTAAAAATAGACTATCAGAGGATGATTATAATCAAATAGCAATTGAATCGAGTGATGAGTCGGATATTATTAGAATTATTTATACTTATGGACTAAAAAAAGATAAGCTCTCCATGGGTCTTGGCATTGAAGAGTATGGTGAAGCTGGGTTACTTAAAACAGTTGATGAAATGCTAGATAGTATAACAAAGGTAGAGGGAAATAAGGCAGATAAAGAGAGCGTAAAAAGTATTGATACGAAGCGTATGGATGTTATTCCAAGTGCTTCAAGAAAAAATCAAAAGCTTGAAGAAAAAGTAAAACCAGACTTTATTCTAAAAGAAGATGAAAAAATTGGTGCTAAAACAAAATTTAGAAATAATGTTAATGCTTTGGATGTAATTATAAAGCTAGAAGAGGGACTTGAACTTAGTATGGAAGATAGAGTATTACTTTCAAGGTATACAGGTTGGGGTGGAATTCCTCAATCTTTTTATAAATCAGATGGGACTACAGCTAAAGGTTGGGAGCGTGAAGCAGAAGAGTTGAAGGCTCTTATGACTGAAAAGAATTATGTCCAAGCTAGACGTAGTACCCTTGATTCTTTTTATACGCCTGTTGAAGTAACTAAAGAGATATGGAGAGCCATTAATAATATGGGTTTTAAAGGTGGAAACATCTTAGAGCCAAGTATTGGTATAGGTGGTTTCATTGGAACGATGCCCATAAAATTTAAATCTAATACCAAAACTTATGGGGTAGAATTGGATGCGGTAACAGCAAAAATAGCAACCGAACTTTATCCAAGTGTTAAGGTTTATAATACAGGTTTTCAAGACTTCTCTATGGGTCATATTCCTATAACCTTAGTTGTTGGAAATCCACCTTTTGGAGATTTGAAATATGAACATCATGATAAAGAAGAAAATGCCTTTAGAAAGCTGACCATACATAACTATTTTATGGCAAAAGCAATTGACTCTTTGGAAGAGGGTGGTGTTATGGCAATGGTTGTATCGAATGCTTTTTTAGATGCAGAAGATGAGACAACACGAAAGTACATTCATAAATCTTCTGATCTATTGGATGCAATACGTCTGCCCAATGATGCATTTAAAGATTCAGCTCATACCGAAGTAACCACCGATATTGTGTTTTTTAGAAAAAGATTGGGCGGTGAGAAAATAGACGATGATGCTTGGGTGAAACTTGACACAATTAATGATACCCCTATCAATAGATATTTTACTTATATGGAAAAAAATTTGTTGGGGGAATGGGGTAAGTTTGGAACAATGTATGGTGGTGGCATACCTGCCTTGGTTGCAAAAAAAGGTCAAGACACAAAAGTACTACTTAGAGAAGCAATAGACCGATTGCCTAAAACTATGGAAATTCAATATAAAAATGGTGGAGGTAACAATCATAAAAAAGATATTTTTTCTTATGCCAAAGGGAATGTGACTAAAGAGGAAGAAACCCTTAAAATTGGAAATCACAATATCAAAGTAGGCTCACTTTTTGTTCAAGAGTCTATGGATCTAAATAACCAAGCAAGTAAGGAAATAAATCTTAGATTAGCTGATGTAAATGGAGAGCCAAAATTTAAAAAAATTGATTATGTTTTAAATCGAATAGACAAGGAGACAGGAAAAGTAGAAAGTACTATTAACCACAAACAGATAGGTCGAGTAGAGGGAATGATAGCGATTGTTAATGTGGCTAATGATTTAAGAAAAGCTCAAATTGATAAAGATTATACAAGTGACGATATAGAAGAGATTAGAAAGTCACTTAATGGTGTTTATGAAGCTTTTGTAAAAAAATATGCTTATCTTAGTTCCAATACCAATAAAAGACTTTTTTCCATGGATGTGGATGCACCTTTTCTTCTCTCATTAGAACGGAAGTATGATAAGGGTGTAACGGCTATTGTTGCAAGGAAAACAGGAGAAGCTCCAAGAAGTGCCTCAGCAATAAAAGCAGAGATATTTAGCACACGTACCCAATATCCTTATACACGACCAGAAAGAGCAGACAACGAAGAAGAAGCTCTGTATATCGCGTTAGGAGAATCTGGTTTTGTGGACATAGAATACATGTCAAGCCTTTTAGAAAAAGAAGAGGTAGCAATAGAAAAAAATTTAGAAAGCAAAGGCTTTATATTTAATGATCCTATTAATGGTTGGATTTCTCGTGAAGAGTATTTGAGTGGAGATGTAAAGAAAAAATATAAACAAACCACAAATTATGATTATTTAAGAGCATTAAAAGAGGTTATCCCTAAAGATATAGAGCCTCATGATATTTCTGTCCAATTGGGAGCTGGGTGGATACCAGAGCATGATATGAATGATTTTTTAAAAGAAATTACAGAAAATGATGCTCAATCTACTTATGTAGCATTTAGTGCTGATTGGACAATTAATATTGACCCTACGGATAGTTCTAAAAGAAAGTGGGAAACGGACAGAATAAAGTTTAAGGGAATACTCTTGTCAGCATTAAATAACAAGCAAATAATTATTCATGATACCTACATTAATGTTCATGGGAATGAAGCTAAACGCGTTAATGAAGATGCTACCATTGCTGCAAATGACAAGATGGAAGGGTTGAAAGATTATTTTGACAAGTGGATTTGGTCTTCGGAGGAGAGAAGAGAGCGTTTAGGTAAACTTTATAATGATAAATTTAATAAATATGCACCAAGAGAGTATGATGGCTCACATCTTAAATTTATTGGTAAAGTTGATGATTCAATTTTTGAACTAAGACCCCATCAAAGAGATGCTGTTTATAGAGGGATTGTTGATGGAAAGATTTTATTAGACCATACCGTTGGCACAGGAAAAACAGCAACCCTTATCTGTACAGTGATGGAAATGAAGCGTATGAACAAGGTGAATAAGCTACTTTTAGCCGTCCCTAATCATTTGGTTGGACAATGGTCTAAAGAGTGGTTAGAGCTTTATCCTAATGC
>DQSS01000168.1 GCA_015663165.1 Arcobacter sp.
AACACATATTTATCAGCATGTTTTTCTCTTAGTTCTTTGATGACAGGGTGAAAACCCCAACACCATGAACACATGGGGTCTATGACGAAGATTAGGTGTGGCATGAGTGTCCTTTTCTTTTAGACATTTTAGCAAAGTGTAAATTAAAATTTACATATTTAAATATATATGGTACTATATATTTACAAAATGGAGATTTTTATGGATTTACAAAATATATTAGAAGAACAAAATAGGCTTTTAAATAATATTACCTTAGATAAAAAGCGTTATTTATATGAGAAAATAAATTGGAACTTGAAGTCTATTGGTATATTGGGACAAAGAGGTTTAGGTAAGACTACGATGATGTTACAGTACATTAAAGAGCATTATCCAGACTCAGATAAAGCTCTTTATATCTCTTTAGATAATCCCTATTTTCAAGCTACTTCTTTGCTTGAATTTGCAAAAGAGTTTGAAATGAATGGTGGTGAGGTACTGTTTATTGATGAAGTTCATAAGTACAATGATTGGTCAACCCATATTAAAAAGATATATGACATATTGGAGTTAAAAGTTGTTTTTTCAGGCTCTTCAATTTTACAAATCACCAAACAAAATGCCGACTTATCTCGTAGAACCATTATTTATTATCTTGAAAATTTGTCATTTAGAGAGTACTTGTTTTTACAAGATATTGCTACTTTTAAAAGCTATTCGTTAGAAGAACTTTTGTTAAACCATAGCATGATAGCATCAGAAATATCTAAAAAAATTAAACCCATTAAGTTTTTTAAAGAGTATTTGGAGTTTGGAGCTTATCCTTTTATTTTAGAAGACAAAGAGAGTTATCATCAACGAATCATACAGATTATAAACCTTATCTTAGAGTCAGATTTACCCCATATTACTAGAATTGAGATGCAACAAATTCAAAAATTGAAAAAGTTACTCTACCTTTTAGCTATTAATGTGCCGTTTATCCCAAATATCAAGGACTTAGCTGAGTCTACAAATATCTCTCGTCCTAAGCTTTATGAGTATTTGAATGAGTTGGAAAACGCGAAGATTATTAACAGCATACGAAGTCAAGAAAAAGGTTATAGCCTAATGAGTAAACCTGAAAAACTCTTTATGCAAAACACAAATATCTCTCATGCCTTAACCTCCAAAGTGGACATTGGAAGTGCTAGAGAAGCTTTTTTTGTCAATCAAATTAAGAACTATTATGCCAGTCAAAACTTGTTCATAAATGAAGCGATTTATGCTTCTAAAAAGGGAGACTTTTTGGTCAATACCATTTACACTTTTGAAGTAGGTGGCAAAAACAAAGGCTTTAAACAGATTAAAGACATGGAGAACTCTTATGTGGCTGCAGATGATATAGAGTTTGGACATGGAAATAAGATTCCTCTTTGGTTGTTTGGGTTTTTGTATTAAAACAATTAAAGTATGACAATTTGAAATATTTTATAATTCATTTTTATTTATAGGTTATAATAAAGAAAAAAGTTTGAAATATGCATAAAGATAAACAGAAGCTTTTAGAAAGTGGTTTAAGTTATGAAGTTAGGGAACATCCTTTTTCTAATATATCAAGAGAAAATAGAATAAAAATTATTGATGAAACGAGAATAAAGAGTTTAGATGATTATAAAGTATCATTGGAGAGCCTTTTAAAAATATTTGAAGAATATGATATTGTGACTATTTTGTCATATTTATCTGATATTTCTTTAATGGGTGGTATGGGCAACAATAAAGTTAAATCATTTAGTTCACTTGAACAGTCTGAACTAGAAGTATGTCAAGCTTTGGTATTTCATATAGATTTTGAAAAGTCACAAAATAAAGGACCTACTTTTGAAGTTTTTCAAGAAATTATTGATTTATTAAAAAAATTATTACAATCAAATATTTTAAAAATGCATGATTCAAAACTCTTGGAATTATCTGAAAAAGATGTAAATATTCATCATTTTAGAAACTATATGATTTCACATACACAATATGTACGTAATTGGGGTACATTTGAACAGATTAATACCATAGCTTCTGAGCTTTATGGTCAATTTGACAATGAATTATCTGAATCTTATGGCTTTACTATTTCACAAGCCAATAAGTTTTTTAGCTCTATTATCTCTTCTCTTGAAAAAGATGCTACTGCAAAAATGTTAGCTTTTAGAAAAATTAAAAATGCATCTACTGTTGAGGAGATGGTTTTTACTTATCATGAGTTTATTAATGCTGATAAAAGTGAAACAGATAATTTTTTTAAATTTTTAAAAAAACATAATATTACGGATAAAGAGTATATCTTTGTGGAATTAATATATGCTCATTATTCAGATGTATTATTAGCCAGTCATTTTATTTTTAATTACGAAGAAGTAGCAAATATTTTAAATATTGAAGTAGATGTTGTTGTCTCTTTACTTAACACATTTTCTTATCAACCTAAAGAGGATAATAACATTGAACATATTTTTTTAAATAATCCAATATGGACTAAGCCAATTATTATTTTAGATAAAGAATCATTTTTTTGTCCAAATCCAATGCTTTACTTTAGTTTTATTTTAAAAACTTTTGATGATTTAATTGATGAGATAGAGCCTATTAAATTATCTAAAAGTAAGGCAGAATATTTAGAAGAAAAAATTGAACAAATAGTAGCAGATAAATTACCTAATGCAAAAATTTATAAAAGTTTTAAATGGGATAAATATGAAAATGATTTAGTGGTATTTATTGATACTTATATTCTTATTATTGAGGCTAAGTCAGGGAAAATAACAGATTCAGCACTAAGAGGCTCTTCGAGTAGATTAAAGAAGAAAGTTAAGGAGTTATTAGTTGCTCCTGCTATTCAATCGCAAAGATTAAAAAATAAAATAGAATATTTGTAAGCCCCAAGTAAACCCCACCAAAAAAACAAAAGTAAAAAAAACTCCAAACACCCCATAAAATAACCTCTTTAACCCCT
>DQSS01000162.1 GCA_015663165.1 Arcobacter sp.
TATTTAGAGATGTGGTGTTTTTTTATGAGTGACATCGCATTAGTAGCTGTCTTTATGAGTGTGTCATCAGAGTTAAAGTCATAGGCACTTAGAATATTTTCTAGTTTTGAAGGTGCGGTCGAATCGTAGTAAATACCCACATCATCTTCTACTAAAGAAAAAGAGGGAGAACCATCTACGCCAAGACCTATGGAGCGGATGAAGCCGTCTTCTAAGAGTGTTAACTTTCCGCCAAAGCATTTATAACACCATAAGGCAAAACGTCCCGTACGTTTTCGCCCCCACCCCTTAAAGTGTTTCTTCGTTAAGATTGATACGACACTATTGAAATAAAACATTAATCCTCTCAAACTATAATACCATCTTTTCTACAAAAAGTTTTTCTTGAAATAAAGAGACAAATTCTAAAAGTGCATAATATTTTTTAGAATCTTTTAAGTGTTCCATAATCTCTCCAAAATTATGATCATTGTAAACATAACCCAAATTATATTCTTGTACTATCTCAGCTAAATACGTACCTTTGTAAGCAATCACAGGAATCCCAACAGCCATTGCTTGGAAAAACTTATTGGGTAATGATAATCGATAACTCAAACAGATGTCTTCTGTACAAGCCCACATAACCGATCGTTTTTTCTTAATGAGTTCAAGGAGTTCAGGCAGATAGTCTGTTGAACCAAGTATCCAATTGTGTTTATATGCAATATCAGGAGTTTTTGAGAGAAAGAAACTATATATTTTCACCTCTTCTTGAGAACTATCACAAGCTAAACTTTCAAGTTTTCTATTATTGATACCACCACCTACATACACAACAGCTATTTCATGTATATTTTCATTAAACATACTAATTGCATATCCCATATGTGGAGAAAAATGATTATTGTCTACAATAGTGATTTTGGATTCTGGTATTTTATAGATATCAATATATAGTTTTTTTATAGGTTTATTGACTACAATTACTTTAGTCGCTGCATCAACAACTTGTTGCTCTAGAAGCATATCAAAAACCACTCTAAATAAACTATTTTTACGATTACGATGAAATTCTACTTCATGCGCATCATAAATGAATTTACACTCAAAAAATTTTGATAGCTTTATGCCGACCAGAGCACAATTTAAGTCATTAGCATATATTGCATCAATTTCAGAATTATTATATGTAGATTTAATCATATTTGTAGTTTTATCTGCATAATAATTAGCTCGCAAGGATGCTTTTAATCCTCTTATTATTTTATCAGGTTTTAGATGATATTTTTGATAAAACTTGACCCAAAATATAGGTATATAAATACTCGTATACAATATCATCCAAATGTTTCTAAAAATTAAATCATAAAAATTTGAATAATTATATTCAAACTTGAAACAATCAATAACAATAGGATTATGATAGTTGCTAATGATTTTTAAAACACGATGATCTCCTTCTAAAGGCTCATCTATTAAAATTATAGTTTTCTTCATAATCATTGAGTAAAATATTTTTTAATGCTATATCCTTTTTAGAAGACTGCATCAATCAACTATCTACTAACCCCGCACGTACAGGATCAAACTCACTTTGATTTAAAATTTTCCCGATACTTCTTAATTTAATATCTTCTGTCGTCAATTCAAGCTTCTGATGATCCAAACCTAATGTATTACTATATATCACAAATAACTTTTCTAATTGTTTTTCCCAAGAATATTGTTGCACTAAATTCTCATACTGATCATCTGACATAATATACTTTTCTTTAGTTTTCATAAGTTTTGAAATATAATGCGTTAAATATATCATATTATTGATGTCAATTGCAATCCCATTATTATGTTCTTCTAAAAATTCTTGTATCTCATCTAATTCATTAGAGATTATTGGAACACGTGCAAATGATAATTCAAATAGCTTATTTGGCATACTATACTGATAAGATAGGGTTACAGGTTGAACAGAAATAATTCCTAAATCAGCATCTTTAATATAATCCACAACTTTATCGTATGGAACTGGAGGTAGAATAGTAAATCGTGATGTTACTTTATATTTTTCAGCCATTTTTTCTAAAAGTGCTTTTTGTTTAGGATCAAAAGGACCTACTGTAGCAAAAATAATATCGGAAGACAAAGAAGGTAAGATTTTAATAATTTCCTCTATACCTCTTCCCATTGCAACTTTACCAACATACAAAAGTATTTTTTTATTATCAGCTATTTTTAAATCTTTTCTTAGTTTATATGGTGACTCATTTCTGATTGGAGAATTATATAAAACCTCGATTTTTGCATTAGGAAGATGCTTTGCTAATTCATTTGCAACATATCTTCCTACAGTAATCACACAAGAAGCATCTTTCGAATACTTTGTCTCAATATATTTTACATACATCTTTTGCAGCCAAGGCAGTGGAGGATTTCTATGAATTTCAAGCTCATGAGCATCATATATATATGGTACATTATTTATTGTCGAAGCATGCTTCGCAGTAGGTAAACATATCAAATCATGGGCATGAATAAGATCAGGGTTTATTTTTGATATTTCATCTGCATAAATAGAAGAAAAAAGAAAATATTTTATATAAGGTAACATTTTCTTTGCTAAATAAATAGCAAATTTTTTATTTATGAAGCGTACTAATTGAAAAAATAAACTTTTTTCAAACAATATATTAATGGGTTTCCACTCATATCTGTAAAAAGTAATATTTTCAATCTCTTCAAATGCATCAAATCCAGGTTTCAAGGTTCCAAATAAATGCACCTTATAACCTTTTTTTGCTGCTGCATGTGCCATTTTTATTACCCTGGCATCATTCACCCCTGGGTTAGATACAATATAAGCAATCGTTTTATTCATCTTATTCACCTTTGTTTTCAAGTCCAGACATCATACTGATTCTATTTTCAATAATAGGTTCAAAATAGGAAATTTTATCTTTCATAAGTGTCAACTGCTGATTATAATTATTACCCTGGCTTTCAAGTATCAATATTTGATACTTTATTTGATCAATACTAATATAATGATTTATAAACTCTCTGTGTAATTGTAAGAATTGATCATCATCTTCTCTTGTGTATTTCATGTTTACAATCAGATTTTCAAATCTCTCAAATCTCTGAAATAAACTATCAAATAACTTATCAGTATAAACTTGCGTGTAATTGTTTTTATAGTTTGTAAAGAAATGTTCTGGTTTAGTTTTTAAATAGATGTTATTTTTTTCTTCAATATTTACATAAGAACTTTCCAA
>DQSS01000022.1 GCA_015663165.1 Arcobacter sp.
CCTATCAGCACCATCTGCCAAAGGAGAGAGTAGCTTTGTCTCTTGATTTTGACTCTGTAGTTTTGTAAAGAAACCTGCTATCTCTTGTTTTAGCTGTTTGGTCTCTACTATGTCTCTGTGTCCTGTTATGCCTATTGTTATCATGTTTTACTCGCTTATATTTGATTTTTTGTATTGTAGCGTGTGTCGTTTGGACTATTTGGATTTTTTAATTTACAGACATTAAGATATTTTCTATTTCTACTAGTTTGATTCCATTTTTATCCACAAGAATAAATGAAACTAAAATATTTTCTTCAATTTCAATAAAAAACTCTTCTTCAAATCTATAAGTAGTCACAGTAAAAGCTGGAATTTCAAAATTTCCACAAATTTTATTTGATTGAGTATCTTTTTTTGTTTCTAAATACGTACAATAATTAACAGTTTTAGTCAATTGACTATAATTAGAAATAATCATGACTCCTGTGACAGCTTCTCCTAATTGAATAGAAGTATTATTATCTAATACAAAAGAAATAAGCCTAATACCAAGTATTAATTTACCAAAATCAGAAACACTAGAAGTTGGAATATTTTTTTCTAAACTAGAATTAGAATCATCAATACCTTGTGAAAGTTTTAATAAAGTTGGTACTATCACTTCATCTTCAATTTTTTCAATTACATCTTTCTTTTCATACTCATTCCAATCAATAACTCTTAAATAATTCAACACTCCATGTATTCCGTAAGATTTGAATATTTCATCAATTTCATAAAGTATTTCAGGATTTTTATTAAGTATTTCAGGGTGTTCTTTTTTTAATTTATCTTTAATTCTTTCAAAATTTTCCACTTGTGTAAGAATAATTCGTTTATCTTTTTTACTCTCTTCTTTCTGTTCTTTAATTATCACTCTTTTTTCTTTTATCTCCTCTTTTACAATCTCTACCAAGTCCCCATTATCACGACTATCAAAGAAAAATACCCCAACTAAAATCAACACCCCTATCAACAAATAATTTTTATTAAATCTTCTCTCTACTTCTAACCCTCGATTTTTATTATGAGCTAAATGATTCCGAATATAAGTATACAAACTATCAAGAACATCAGATTTTCTATCTTGAAAAATCTCAATCTTCTTCATATCATCAGGTAAATCTTTTAAAGTCATAGGAGAAGCGATGTACCCATAAATAGCTCTTGATTTATCTGCAAGTTTTAAACCAAAAAAAGAGGTGCGTTCTTTATGAACCCACTCTGCATTCATATACTCTTTTTGTGTTCCCACAGCTATAAAAACTTTAGCTTCTCTCAATGCACTGTCAATCTCTTCACTCCAACTGTCTCGACCTAAAGCTTTTAGTGTCACAGGAGAAAAAAAGACATTTAACTCTCTACCTGAGAGATATTTATAGACTTTGTATGCTACTTCTTTATCTAACGTTTCCTCTTCTGTTTCATCATCTGAATTTTTAAAAGATATAAATACGTGATAATTATTTTTCAATCTCTTCCCCTAATGTAACACCATATTCAAAGCAATCATACTAAACCTATCGTTTAGTAACTTTACTCTCTTATTTTAAATTAGATTTGATTATACTATAAGATTTAAAGTAGAAGGATAAAATTAATATGGAACTTAATGCATATGACTTAGGTAGAAATGTAGGATGGAGCTTATTTACCTCTTCTTTTTCTATACTTACCTATAGCATATATAGCTTTTTTGCAAGAAATAAAAAAACTCATTTTAGGTCAATAAAACTCACATCAATTTGGAGAAGACATTTAGCTTTTTTTGTTGATTTAATAATACTTTCCTTTATTATCTTTTCTCCTTTAACTTCTATAGAGATAGCGAATCCATACTATGAGGGTATAAGTAAAAGTTTACTTGCCATTACTATTATTTGTCTATATTTTGCAATTTTAGAAAGTACTTTTCAAGGAACAATTGGTAAAAGTATTTTTGGAATTAAAGTTATTAACTATGATGGAAACCCTATAAGTTTTACACAAGCTAGTATTCGTTCTATCAGTTATTTTATTTACTTTATTCCGTTTCTCGCAGTAAGTATATACGGAGTTCATCAAGGATTTCATAACCATTTTGCAAAAACAAAAGTTGTAGATAATGATTTTATCAAACATAAATTACATACAAAGAAAAAGGTATTTAATTTTTTCATCAATATAGATAATTTCATGCATACAAGACGTAAAATTTATCATATTTTTAATATAGCCTCTTTCGTTATACCCATTGTCTATATTATTACATTTTCATTACAATCTAAAATAATGCGAAAGATTACATCTTTTAGTATTTTTCATAAGTTTTACGAAAAAAAATATCATCGTTACTTATCATTTAAGTTGAATTATAAAAAAAGTAAAAATTGGTTTTTATCTAGAAATATTTTTTTGACAGTATTATTTTTCTTACTTTCATTTTTTTTAATCTTTATTGGCATAAATTTTATTTTTATAATGGATTCAAAATGTTCTTACTTTTCTATTCTATTTTTCTATACAGGATATAGTTCTTATAAATTATCAAAAGTATACTTTTTAGCAGATGCCAAGACACTTACAAAAAAAGATACTAGAAAACCCATCATTTTATTACATTCTTTTCAAGATAACAATTTATCAATATTTAGTCATCCTATGCTTTTTGGTATTAGAAAAGACATAAGATTGGAAGAAGCAATTTCACCAGTTTTAAATAGAGTTGGACCATTTGTTTCAATTGGAAACCCTACACATTGGATACCTAGGCTTGGTACAGCTAAAACTTTTGAACAAGATGAAGAATGGCAGTCAAGAGTATTGGAATGGATGGAGAAATCACGATATTTAGTTTTTATGATTAACGATAGTCTTGGTCTTGAATGGGAATTAAATAAAGCAATAGAGTATGACTATATTTCTAAAATAATGATTATTTTTCCTGATAGTGAAACAGTCAACTATCAAGAGAGAATAGATTTCACAGAAAGAGTTTTTAAAGAAAATAATATTATAATATCTATACCCTACAATCTTAAAGTATTATTTTTTGATAATAATAAAAAATCAATAAGTATAGTCTCTAATGATTTTTATCAAGAAGACTATGAAGAAGCTATTAATTTATTTATTTATTATAAAGAGGGAAATAGAGATATGAAGCTTTATCCTTATTTATAAACTCTTTAAAAGTTCCATAACCTTAAAACATAATCCAAGAAATCCAATTAACTTCAGTCATACTTCACTTATCAAATAAAACATTTGATAAATTAAATCTAGGAGAAAGAGATGTTTATTAGAAAATTGTTAAAAGTTGGGTTGGTTGGGTTATTCACACTTAATGTGCTTTATGCTGAAACAGTAAGAATTACGAAAGATACTGCTAATGTTCGTTCAGGAGCAAGTACACAAAATCGAATTATTGGTAAAGCACATAAAGGTGATGGGTATAATTTATTAAGAAGTAAAGGTGGATGGGTTAAAATCTCTTTTAGAGGAGATTATGGATGGATTTCTAAATCTTTGGTTAATATTGAAAGTGATAGTAGAGAAGAAGAAATTAAAAGTGGATGTATAGAAGCAGATATTGCTAGTTGGATACCAACAGCTTTAAATGCTATTTGTTGTGGTGCTACAATTGTTACAGTTGTAGGTTGTGTTGCGTGTACGGTAGTTTTTAGTGGAGGAGAACTTGCATTCGGAGATAGTATGGATAGAGCATTAGAAGGAGCATTGTGTGATTAATTCAAAACCAAATCTAATTATTATTTTAGCTATAGCCCCACTATTTGGGGCTATTTTACAAGCTATTATTTCTAATTTTACAGGAGTTGATTATGGACATCTGATGATTGTTTTTATAATTGTAAATCTTGGTTTAGCATATTACGACGAAGATAGACTCAAACTAACAGGAGAATATAGCTCAACACTAGGTTCTCCTGCTCTTGTTCCACTCTATCTATATAGACGAGCTAAACTTTTAAATCACTCTTATATCTATGCCATTATTTGGATTATTTTATGTATTGGGGTAGTATTAACACCTCATGATATGATGAAAGAACTCGCTTGGATAATTACATTTCAACAATAATAAAAAATAATTAAATTCCACCATAAGTTTTGTATAATATAATTTAAATATATAAAACTAAGGGGATAGCTATGATAGATTATGATAGTAATGTTGATTACGAAAAATACAATTTATCTGATACTCAAAAATTTACAATTATGGTTAAAGCATTTCCAAAGTTGTTTGAGAGTGAAAAGATATTTGCAACAAAGATATTTGTAAGCCACTCATCAGTAAATAATTGGGTGAGACACGAAACTAGAAAAATAAAAGCAACAGCCAAATCAGAAATTTGTAATATTTTTGGTTTAGTCTATAGTGTATGGGATGATAGTTTTGCATCGGAAGAGGATTTTGAAAAAGAGTTATTAAATTATAAAAAAATTCAAAAAAAGAAAAATTTAATAGAGAGACACATTATGAAACCTATAGAAAATCAACAGCCACTCTTTTTATTTGAACAAGCAAAGAAGTATAAAGAACAGAAAGAAATTCAAAAGGCACTAAAGCTACTTGAACAGATAGAGTATGATGATTCATCTTTTAAATATAAACACCATAATGAGATAGCTCACCTCAAAGCCATACTACTTTCTGATGATAGCATTCAAGATTGGGATGAAGCTATTCATATTTTACGAAATTTATATTTTAGTGCAAACTATCATCTTGAAGAGCCTGAAATAATTACACTCATCGCATCAAACTACAAAAGAAAAGCTCTCTATCATCCAAAAACAAAAACATATAAAGAGAGAAAAGATGTAGACATGGACTTAATAGCAAGTGCGTTAATACTATATCATGAGGCTTATGAAGAGAAAGATAGTCAAGCAAAATATTATGATGCACTCAACTACGCTTATCTATACAATATATCTGAGAGCATAGAGTCAAAAGAGATAAGCCATGAACGAATAAAAACTCTTTATGATGATTTTTCAAAACAGTGGAGAGTAGATGAGTGTAACTGGTGGGAGGTCATAAGTCAAGCAGAGTTTTCAATGTTATTAGGCGATACAAACAGAGCCATTTCAACCATTAACTATTTTTTAGAAACACATACTGTAACACCCTCTCAAATGAGTGCTACTTTACGACAACTAGAACTATATATCCATTTTACACAAGACCAAAATGCCATCCAATTTCATCAGTACCTAAAAGAGTCGTGGAGTCATATCGAAAAAATCCAAGAAATCCAATAATGAGATATTATAATTTGAGAGTCACTTTAGGGTGATAAATTCAAATCTAGGAGTCAAAGATGAAAACAAAATTGTCTATTGCACTTATCTCATTGTTATTGCTTACGAGTACTGTTGAAGCAGGAAAGTGGAACGCACTTAAAGCTGTAGGTGGTTGGTTAACTAAAAAAGCTAGTGAAAAGTCTATGGTCACATGGGTAGTTGGAGCAGCAGTGCTTCCTGTCTTAGTTCAAGCAGGATTATGTCCAACAAAGGATTTTCCTGTAGAGGATGAGATTGAAGAA
>DQSS01000218.1 GCA_015663165.1 Arcobacter sp.
AGCTTAATCACAAAAGATTCTATTTCAATACTTGTATCTAATTTCTTGTCTTTTTTAGATTCTTTTATATTGTATTTTTCTTCTTCCTTATCAATCAATAAAAAACTATCTATATCTACTCTGATTTCTAATGCCTTTATTCTTTCCCAGCATTTGTCTTTTTTAGCCCATGAAGAAACGTTAGCATTCCCTTCAGGAGGGTTTGTTATATCCTGCTGTATCTGCTCCCCAATAATTTCTAAAATATCAAAAAGTCTTTGAGGAAGTTCTTGTATTGTCCAAATTAAATTAAAATTCAAAAATTTACTTTTTTGCTCTATAATGTACGATAGGTAAGAAATAGTATAGGTAACAATATTTGCTCTATATCCACCAGCATACCAGTCAGACTTAGAAACCATTTTTTCAACCTCTTTAAACATTATAATTCTACATATTGCATCTATAAAATAACTCTCAGTAATTGCAAGGTTGTCTTCTTCAAGTTTTTTTGTAATTGTGTCAGCAAAGTAATTTAAGCTAAATTCAGCTCCTTTTGACACTATGTAAGGCTTTTGTAGCCATGTATTTTCACTTTTACCTAGTAACTTTTTATCAATAAACTGTTTTTTAGGATTTTCTAATTGGAACTGTGTTTTTTCTGCATTAGTTAAATAAGTTTGTGCATTTAAATATTCTCCTCTAACTCTTTCATAAAACCAATGTGTTCTACGCTGAGAACCACCAACTGCTGCAACCCATATTAATTTAGAATATTTTTTTATTTCTTTATGAAATGGACTATTGGAGAAGAAATCAGATTTATTGACTTTATTTTGTGTGTTAGCATACTCGGAGACATCCGATACAAAATCATTTTGTTTCTCTATATCTTTTACTACGGATAACTTCATTTGCACCGATACTTTTGAAACATCAATAGGGTTTTTTTTATTAATACTTGAAGCATATATTACTGAAGTTGTTTGAGCACCATTAACAATTTGAAAGTTCTTCATTTTGACAATATTACCTAACTCATTAAGTTCCACTTCCGAAGCTGTAGCCGTTATACCATTATTGTACGCAAAAAACATTTCTGGTTTATATTCAATAGTATTTCTCAAACCTATATTTACTTTTCCTCTAAACTGTAAAAATGTTCTAACATTTTGTTCAAATAGTTTTTGTCCATATTCAGCATATATTCTAACTAAGTCATTGCCGCTCATATAGGATAAATATGATTTATACTCATCTGATTCTGTTTCTATTTCCAGTGCAGGTAAATTTACACTTATTTCAAAATCTCCGCCATTGTTTTCTGAAAGATAAATTTTATAAAGATACTCTATGTCGATAATACGAAACTCTATCTCCATTCCATCCATTATCTCATTAGGAAGTTCCTTTAATGTTCTCGTTACTTTGCCATCTGTTAAAATAATCAATCTTACTTTTTCTATCTCTTGTTTCTGATGCCATCTATTTATATTATATGCCATAGAATAAGATTCGTAAGCCTCTTCCATGTTTTGATAAAGTCCATCAATAGCTTTTGTATAGAAAGTCTTTAATCTTTTAAATTTTATATCCAACTTACTTTTTGTTAAAGTTTCAATACTGTCTTCTTGAAAAAACTCATGAGAAAGCAAGGATAAGACTTTTCTCTCCTCATCATAATCATACCCATAAACATCTATACCTTTTTTAGTATATTCTGCCTCTGTATAGTTATTGGTCAAATCAGCTGTAGCTATTAATTCTTCACAAACATTTTCAAAAAATGATTTTGCTTTCATCAATCCTCTACTCTCTGAGTCTGAAAGTATAGACTGAATAAAGTCTTTGTGAAACTCTTCTAAACTTATCATGATAATTACCTTATAATAATATTTTCTATATCTGCTTCAAATTCACTACACTGAAGTAAGTCTATAGCGTATTTGACCGTTAGGATTTGACTACTCACGCTTTGTGGTAAGATTTTTGGGAACTCATCAGTAATATAATATACTCTACGCTTATCTACTGTAAATTTAAAGAGAGACTTTTCAATTAATTCAGGAATGAAACCATACTCAATAAGTCTATTGTCAAATATATCTCTTACCTCAGCTGATTTATTTTCTAACAGTTCATAAATATCATTAACCAGTATATCTATACTTAGACCATTATCTACTTGTGTTAAACCATAAGTCAATAAATAGAGAGGTTCTTTGTCGCTATAAAGTTGTTGTAATGAAGAGATATGTACAATAGGGCTTTTGGATGTCCTATATGATTTCACCTCAATAATAGCATTGGCTAATAAAAAATCTTGTTTATCAAAATCTGCTCCAACCCAAGAAATAATAGATTGTTCTATTCCTACCTTAGGCACCAATATCTCCCTTAAGGTCAGTAGTTCAGAGAATAGTCCCATCTGTGCTTCTAAACTAAGTACTATATTCCGTTCATATCGAAATAACTGTTGCCACCGTTTCAAACGCACTTCTACCGCACTTATCATTGATTCATCATTATCATATTTATGTGTAATAGATATTAAATCTTCACACAGTGTATGAAAAATCTGCCAATCTTCTTTTTTATTTAAAACTAAAAATAGTTCTCCATTTTTATGGTTTGAATTTCTTTTTAAAACAGAAATTCCTTTTAAACTTGCAGGAGGTTTTATATCTTTAAAAATATTTTTTGATTGTAAGCAAAAGCCATATTTTCCTTCTAAATCTGTTATCCAAAATAGATTATGTTCTGTTTCCGAATCTACTCTCCTTTGTGAGGATTCTTCCATATTCTCCCATGGGCTATTATCATTCCTTATCATCATAATACTCCTCATCCATATTTAATTCCTGCAACTTACGCTTATTAATTGTGTACTCTACAGTTTGTGTATCACTCAGCCCATTGTTGGGGAAACAGATACCAAAGGCAGGTAAAAAATCTGTGCTAGGTGTAGATAAAACATGAAGCATTAAAATAGGGTTTTTTAATTTACTTCTAACATATTTAGTTTTTTCACCTTTAGCAAACTCTTTACTATTAATATCTTCTATATCCATTTTACTCAATACTATATATTCAGGGTTTTCCTGTGACAATTTTCGTCCTCCTAGTTGATAATAATATTTGAAGTCTTTATAGTTACTTTTTCTCAATTCCGTATATATCGAAATCTTATCATTAAAAATCAAGCTTGTTTCAGAACCACTATAAAGAGCTATATCCCAATGTGTATCAATTGTATTTACATACTCTTGGATATGACTAATTGGCATTAGGTTTTTCGCTCCTATTG
This sequence comes from Arcobacter sp., assembly GCA_015663165.1. Taxonomy (GTDB): domain Bacteria; phylum Campylobacterota; class Campylobacteria; order Campylobacterales; family Arcobacteraceae; genus CAIJNA01. Next base: position 3,287 of record DQSS01000218.1, read on the forward strand.
AGTCTGTTTGATAGGTTTCAAATTTTTCTAAAAAATCAATAATAAAGACTTTATCTATATCTTTCCACAAAAAACTTTTTTTGACAGAAGTAAGTTTAACAAATGGCAATGACAATATTAAGTTTTTCAATACACCAAAATTCTTTTCATGCACTTTATTATCTTTATTAAATCTAACAGTCTCTTTTAGGTGACCATTTAAATTCATACTATGTGTATATTGCGTTGTATTTTTTAATTTATTTTTTGCAGTGACTTGCAATAAACTATTTGGATGGTTCTTAACCGATAGTCCAAAATCATTCGGTGTTCTTTTTAGTTTTGCCATCGTTTTAAAATCTAACATTAAATCTTCTGTAGACTCAATAATCTGTGCAAAATTATCAATCATTGTCTCTGACATATATATTTTACACAAGTCTTGATAACCAATACGATAACCAAACCATCTACCCATTTGCATCAAGGTATCATAAAATACCGTATTTCTCAGGAAGTAACTGACACTTAAGCCCTCTAATGTATAACCACGAGATAAACTTGTTCCTCCTATCACAATAGCATTTGTTGGTCTGTCTTTTCGATACACTAAATCAATCTTTTTTGCTTGATGCACTTCCCTGATTACTATGCTTTCTATACTATCCGCAGTAGAATGCAAAATATTTTTCCAAGTTAATTTTACTTCATCTTCTAAATTTTTATGTCTAAGTTCAAAAGTCTCTTTTAAATCCTGAATCAATATACTTTGAGTAGAGGCATTATCCAACAAAGCATAAGAAAGAATATCACTTTTAATACTGTCTATATAGCTTTCTACATGAAAATGAAATCTTTGATGCACTGCTGTAAATCTAGTAGCATGAATAAGCATACTATTATGTGCATTACCTTGACCACGCAACGTTCGTATAGCAATATTTAAAATAAATACTCTCATCGCCTCATAAAGACTCTCAGGAATTGATAAAAGTTCAAAATCCTTTTTGTGTTTTGAGGGTATATCATCTAAGTAATCACTTATTGGTACTAAATATTTTCCTTCTGACTCTAAAAATATTTTTCTTGCACCAAAATAATTACTTGGAGCATCAAGTGCATAAATAAAATCATTTGGAAATAAATCTTCAGATATATTTACAGACTTTACTTTTTTATCAACATAAATATTTTCATACGCTCCTACTTCATGGTCGATAAAAATGTTGGCATACGGGGTTGCAGTATATGCGACATATACACTTTTATGAAAAATTTCTAATAATGTTCTTATTTTTTTATTTATAGTTGTAGGGTCTTCTTCTTCGTTGGTATTCACAGAAGCATAATCAGACTCATCATCAATAACTAACATTGCATGATTGGGTATTTTATTTTTATATTGATTTTTCAACCATACAATAACACTTGTCAATGTGCTTGTATTCTTTTTGATGACTAGCAGTATAGGAGTATTAATATTATCAAAATTAAGCCCCTGAGAATTTTTATCAGCATCTTGTGTATTGAAATCTCTCTCAACAGTCGTTAAACTAATTGGCAATTTACTTCGGTCTAAACTACCTACTCCTGTCTGTCTTCCTTTATCTAAACCAATAAACGCTTCATTTAATCTCTCTTGTGTTTGGTCTCTAAGATTATTAATTCCACCTGCAATAACAACTATAAACTTATATCCCGCATCAGCAGCCTTGCACACAAGAGATGAATAATTGGCTGTTTTTCCAGATTGCACATGCCCAACAACCATTCCAAACCTTGAGAAACTCTCTATTTCAGGGTTTTCAATATTGTCCATTACTACATCTGTATCATCGTTAATAATCTTAACAACATCTTGTGGAAAAGATTCATATAAATAAGCTCTATATTTATTCCAATAATAATTATCTAATTCTTGTTTTGCTTTATTGCTCCACCAGGTAGTATCTCTATTCTGCTGGTCACTACCTTGAATTAAAATTCCTTCATTCATTTTTACATCAAAGTGAGTTTCTAAATCTTTTTTTATTCTTTTAAAATCACTCTGCGTTAAAGGATCTAAGCTATCGACTGATAAAATTTGTGAAAATGTATCTAAACCTAGTTCTACAATTAATTTTTCAGTACTATCAACCGCTTTAATAATATCTTCTATTTCAAGTAAGCTTTTTTCACGCTGTTTATCCTGTAAAATTCTAAAAATATGTGTTTTAACCTTTTGATAACTATTCATCTATCAACAATCCCTTATGATTTTTAAATATTTCTGTCTTTAATAAACTATTAATATACTCTTGACTTAAATCTGATGACTTTAATTTTAAAGCCAACTCTTGTACATCATCATCCGATAAGGCATATTCCTGTTTAACCTTATGTGGATTTTGTTGCAGATGAGACTGTATTGCTGCTAATGGTAAATAAGCTTCTAACCCTTTCAAATAAATATTTAATAAGGAAGTACTATCTTCTGACAAAAAATCCATGAGCCTTTGATAAATAGGATGTTCTTTATTTAATCCAAAATGAAACTCATCATTTAAAGGTATAGTTGTCCAAAACCGTGTAGTTGTTTTGTCGTTAATCTTTCTAGCTCGTTTTACAAATGGTCTTGACCCCTCTTTGGTTACCTCTGATATAATTCTTTTTAAATCACTTTTTATTTCAGGCATTGGATTGGCTGTTGATTTTTTGATATCTATTCCCCAATAACTATCTTGTTCATTAGAAATATCAATTCGTATCCTAACTAATTTGTGAGCATCGATAGCTTTATGTAAGCCCCACCATGTACCATGAATCAGTAATCTATTTGCACGATACAAATAAAAGCCTTGCGATTTAATATACCCATCACCTGTAGAGTACTCCTCCCACTCTTTATGGGAAACTTTATTGTGATGGGGCAGAATATAAGGAGTAATTTCGATAGTTGAATCAAATATCTTAATCTTCTCCACAGATTTTTTAAATGTTGCATCATTATTTGCATTAAAAGGGTCAAATGGTTTTAATAAATTATTATTAATACTAATTTTCAACTTTGTAAAACTATCTGCACCCTCTAGGAATCTATGAAATACCAAAGAGAGATGTTTTCTCAATTTTTCAATATTACTAGAAAAAGATTTTTCTTTATATCTATCTATCTCTTCCCAAATTACCAATGTCCCATGCCTCTGACGATAAAGTTCCTTAACTAGTGGTTTATTATCAAATATTGCGATATCAGGTGTAATCAATAACCATTCATTATTAGTAGCTATATAATCTAAATCCCACTGCTTAATCGAAACTTCTTCATCTTTTTTAGACATAACTGTTAATTTTTTACATTGAGAAAACGAAGCTGTTTTTAAACCAAGGCCAAAACGACCTAAATCTTTTTTATCTCTACTATCTTCAGGATCTCTTGTTGCCAATCTCATTGCTTCTCTAAGTTCTACTTCAGACATACCATCACCATCATCCAGCATACAAAAAAAGACCTCAGGACTTGGCACAGCATAAATTTTAACTTCTGTTGCATTAGCAGATATACAATTATCTAATACATCTGCAACAGCTATTTCAAACGTATATCCCACATCCCTTAGAGACTTAACAAAGTTAGCTATATTTGGATTTACAACTTCAGTGTTCATTTAAAACTCTAACCATTTCTTCTGCAATTTTCTGAACCATAGGGACAACTACAGAGTTACCTGCTTGTTTATAAAGTTGTCCTCGTGCGATTTCTGTTGGCAACTTAAATTTTTTATGGAATCCTTGTAAATTAAAACACTCTTTAGGAGTTAAGCGTCTTGGTATTTTACCATCTAGGATAATAGGAATATTATGCCCTCCACCTCCCATG
>DQSS01000234.1 GCA_015663165.1 Arcobacter sp.
ATAAAGCTGTCTTGGTCTAGCTATCTTAGCTTTCTTGTCTTTTTTAAATTCAATCCATTGACTTATCCATCCAACAGTTCTTCCAATTACAAATATAGGTGTAAACATATTTTTAGGTATTTTCAATGCAGTTAAAATAACACCTGAATAAAAATCAATATTTGGATAAAGTTTTCTTTGTATAAAGTATTCATCTTCTAAAGCTATTTGTTCGATTTTATTAGCAATTTGCATTAGATTTGAGTCAAGATTTAGTTCATCTTTTAATTTATCTTGTAAGCCTTTTAACACTTTAGCTCTTGGGTCAAAGTTTTTATACACTCTATGTCCAAAACCCATAAGTCTAAATGAATCATCTGGATCTTTTGCTTTTGCAATATATTTATCTACATTATCAACGTTTCCTATCATTTCTAATTGTGTAATAACAGATTCATTTGCTCCACCATGAGCCCTACCCCAAAGAGCAGATATACCAGCACTAATTGCAACATAAGGATGTGCTCCTGTTGATGCCACATTTCTTACTGCTGTTGTTGAAGCATTTTGTTCATGGTCTGCATGTAGTGTAAATATAGTATCTAAAGCTTCAATTTCTAAATCTTTTATAGTATCTTCACCATTGATATTTCTGTGCATTTTACCACCAGGATATGCTCTTAACATATATAAAAAATTCTCTGTAAAACCTCTATCAATATCAGGCATAATAAAAGGAGCACCAATTGAATGTCTATAAGCAAAGGCAGCTATAGTAGGTATTTTAGCGATAATTCTTCGTGCCATCTCTTGATACTCTTCTTCATCACATATATCTAAATGATCAAAATGAAATGATGCTAAAGCAGCAGTTGCAGAAGAAAGTGTAGCCATAGGATGAGCTTCAGTTGGAAAAGCATAAAAAATATTTTTCAAACCTTCGTGTAAAAACGATCTATGTCTAAGCTCTAAATCAAACTCTTGAGATTCTAGTTTAGTTGGTAATTTTGAATTTAAAAGTAAATAACAAACATCCATATAGTTATAGTTATTTGCTAAGTCTTCTATAGTGTATCCTCTATATCTAAGCTCACCTTTAGCTCCATCAATAAATGTAATATCTGATTTACAAGAAGCTGTTGAAGTGTAACCTGGATCAAAAGTAAACATTCCTGTTTTTGCATAAAATGTTGAAATATCAACAACACTTGGACCTCTGTTTGGATCTAAAATATCAAACTCATACTCTTCGTTTGTTCTATTGTTTATCATACTTATACTATTTTTCATTTTGTACTCCATTTTTTATTATTTATATTATTATACATCTTTTAATTTTTTTTCAAAATACCTATTTACATCAGCATGAATAAATCCATTTTTATCTATAAATGTTAGATGTTCTTTAGTAAGTTCTGTTACATTCTTCATTCCCATAATTGCTAATATTGTTTTTAATCCAACAATCAAAGCATTGTGATAGTTAGTAATTTTTTTAGCTTGTTTTATAACTAAATATGATTTTCTTAAATTTACTTTTTGAGTTGCTAGTCCAACTGGACAGTTATGACTACCCTCACCTGAACACATTCTAGCTCTAATACATCCAGCACTTAACATAAATCCTCTTGCAATATTTACACTATCAGCTCCTAAAGCTAAAACAATAGCAATATCATCAGGAGTTAAAATCTTTGAACTTGCTATAAGTTTTAGCTCATCTCTTATACCAAAATCCTTTAATACAGTATCAACTAATTGTATTGCATCTTTAATATGAAAACCAACTCTATCCATTAAGAATAATGGTGCAGTAGCACTACCACCATCGCCACCATCAATAGTGATAAAGTCAGGAATACCTTCAATGTTTAATTCTTTTCTTCTTTTAATTTCATAAGCATACTCTTCAAAACTATCTTTACTTGAAATAACGATTTTAAATCCAACAGGCTTATTTGATAGTTTTTGTAACCTAGCAATAAAGTCAAATAACTCAATAATATCATTTGCATATGGAAATCTATTTGGAGAATATATACTTTTATTTGCGGTTATCCCTCTATAGTAAGCAATAGCATCTGTTACTTTTGAAGCTACAAGCTTACCACCTGTTTGTTTTGCACCTTGTGCTATTTTAATCTCTGTCATCTTACAAAAAGACATAGTTTTTTGATATCTATCTTCACTAAAATCACCATCTTTTGTTCGTACTCCATAAAGTCCAGAACTCATTTGAAAAATAATATCAGGCATATCTTTTGGTACTGTTTTGGGGAAATTTTCTAGTGGTGCATCCCAGTTTGGTCTAAAAAAGACTAAGTTATCAAAATCAAAAATAAACGTATCATGTTCTTTTTCATTTAAAAGTTTTTTTCTAAAATATTCCACAGTAATATATCTATTTGTAAACTTTATCATGATTTTATAAATAGTTAAATTTAAACCTTCTATTTTAAATTCATTCATATATTTATCATCTCTATCTTTATGAGTCATAAAAAAGTTTGTAGTTAAACTACCCTCTCCACAGTTAATAGGAAAATTACCCATAAAAGAAGCTTGCGTAAAAGATCTAGTTGCTTCTGGACTAAGTGCACCGTCGCTCATCGCACTTCTTGAAATTATACTTTTTGCTACAAATGGTATTTTTCTTTTTTCTCCGAATGTAATAGAAAAATCTGTATCAACTTCATCATCATTTAACGGTCTATTTGAATGTTTTATCAAAAACTTTGGATTTGGCTGTGGTTGTGTTGGGGAAAAAGAAGCATATGCAGTTTTTCCATTTGAAGAATCGTAAACCCAATCAACTTTATCTTTTGATTCATAAAAATCCTCATCACCAAAATACTGTCTAAAAGGTTCTCTCAAAGCTTCAAAGAAATATCTAAGTCTTCCAATCAAAGGATAGTTAATAAGTAGTTGATGTTGTCTTTGAATATATTTGTCATATATAATAACGAAAAGTATTAGTAAAAACACAATAATAAGAAAAATGTTCATGAAAGTCCTTGTTTTTAAAAATTAAATTTTAGTTCTACCATTTATTGCTTTTGATAAAGATAGTATATCTACGTTTTCTAAGCTAACACCCGTAGGAATACCTTGCGCTATTTTTGTAAAGTTTATATTAAACTTCTCTAGTTTATCTTCTATATATAATATAAAAGCATCATTTGCCAAGCTTGGTGTGATAGCAAAAAGTATTGTTTGTATCTTTTTCTTTTGTACCAA
>DQSS01000091.1 GCA_015663165.1 Arcobacter sp.
AGAAAACTTTAGGAAATATGGCACTTATCGGTGCTCTTAGTGCGCCATTAATGGCAACTGAGTATGTTACAATTGGAACAGGTGGAGTTACTGGTGTTTATTACCCAACTGGTGGTTCAATTTGTAGATTAGTAAACAAAAATAAGAAAGTTCACGGAGTAAGATGTTCTGTTGAATCAACTGGTGGTTCTGTTTACAATATCAACACAATCAGAGCTGGTGAATTAGAAATGGGTGTTGCTCAATCTGATTGGCAATATCATGCATATAACGGTACAAGTAAATTTAAAAAGCAAGGTGCTTTTAAAGAACTTAGAGCAATTTTCTCTGTTCATGGTGAGCCATTTACTGTAGTTGCAAGAGCTGATTCTGGAATTAAAACTTTTAATGACTTAAAAGGTAAAAGAGTAAATATTGGAAATCCAGGTTCTGGACAAAGAGGAACAATGGAAGTTGTTATGGAAGCAAAAGGTTGGACTAAATCTGACTTTAAATTAGCATCTGAACTTAAAGCATCTGAGCAAAGTAAAGCACTTTGTGATAATAAAATTGATGCAATGGTTTATGTTGTTGGACATCCATCAGGAGCTATTAAAGAAGCTACTACTACTTGTAATAGTAAACTTGTAACTGTTTCAGATTCTACAATTGATAAAATTGTTAAAGAAAATGATTACTATAAATATACAACAGTACCTGCTGGTATGTATAAAGGTAACCCAGAAGCTACTAAAACATTTGGTGTTGCAGCTACATTTGTAACTTCATCTCAAGTATCTGAAAAAGTTATTTATACAGTTGTTAAATCAGTATTTGAAAACTTTGAAGCATTCAAAAAACTTCACCCTGCATTTAGAAACCTTACTAAACAAGATATGGTTAATAATGGAAACTCTGCTCCTTTACATAGAGGTGCAATTAAATATTATAAAGAAGCTGGACTACTTTAATATTTAGTATAAAAGGATATTTTTATATCCTTTTATACACTCAAATATGATAATTTTTAAGTAGATATAAATTTTACTATTTTCACCTATTTAACAATTAACATTATTGAAAGGATTACCTATGAGTAACAAAACGCAATCAGCCGAAGAGATGGTTCTTGAAGCTGAATCTGGGGGAAGAGATCCCGCCAGTCCTTTTTTGTCTAAATTTTTATTATATTTAGCATTAACTTGGTCTATATTTCAGTTATATGTATCTTCACCTCTTGTATTAGAATTTACTCCGTGGATGAATGCTGATGTAGTAAAAAGAATACATTTGATTTTTGCAGGTTTCTTGGCATATTTATCTTACTTACCTTTTAGAACAAGTCCTAGACACTATATACCGATTACTGATTGGATTATGGGTATCTTACTTATGATGAGTGCTGGATATTTAATATATATGCAAGTATGGAATAGTGATGAATTTGAAATGAGATTAGGTGTTCCTAATACTATGGATTTAACATTTGCTGTTATTGGTATAGTACTTTTACTTGAAGCTACAAGAAGATCACTTGGCCCTCCTCTTACAGTTGTTGCTGTTTTAGCACTTACTTATGCATATTTTGGTGCAGGTGATTATGGTGGAGCTTCAATAAATAAAATAGTTTCTCATATGTGGATTACAACTGAGGGTGCCTTTGGTATTGCTATTGGAGTATCTGCTACTATGGTGTTTTTGTTTGTACTATTTGGTGCTTTACTAGAACAAGCTGGTGCTGGTAATTATTTTATTAGAGTAGCTTTCTCATTAATGGGTCACTTTAAAGGTGGTCCTGCTAAAGCTGCTGTTGTATCTTCTGCTATGACAGGAATGATATCAGGAAGTTCAATTGCAAATGTTGTTACTACTGGTACATTTACGATTCCTTTAATGAAAAAAGTTGGTTTTTCCGCTGAAAAAGCAGGTGCTATTGAAGTTGCATCCTCAACAAATGGACAGTTAACACCACCTATTATGGGTGCAGCCGCCTTTTTAATGGTTGAATATGTTGGTATTCCTTTTGTGGAAATTATTAAACATGCATTTTTACCTGCTGTTATTTCATATATTGCACTTATTTATATAGTACATTTAGAAGCATTAAAAATGAATATGCAAGGTATGACAAAAAAAGATATTGATAAATTAGATAAAAGAGGAAAGATGATTGGAATACTTAGTGTTGTGATTATTCTTGGTTTCTTATCATTTATACTAGGTCCTGTAATTGATCTTATAAAAAATATATCTGGGACATATACGTTTGAAGCTATTTTAGCACTAATTGTTGTATCTTATTTAATTCTTTTATATTTATCATCTAAAGTTCCTGATTTACCAAGTGACGCTATTGAACATTTACCTGCTGTTGGTGTTACTGTTAAAGCTGGTTTACATTATTTACTACCTATTGTTGTTTTAGTATGGTTACTTACTGTTGAAAGACTAAGTCCTGATTTATCAGCATTTTGGGCATCTATATTTATGATATTTATTGTTGTTACTCAAAAGCCACTTATGGATTTATTTAGAGGAAAAGCAAATGTTACAAGTAGAATTATAGAAGGATTTAAAGATTTAGAAATCGGACTTATTAATGGTGCTAAAAATATGATTGGTATTGGTGTGGCTACTGCTGTTGCTGGACTTATTGTTGGAACTGTAACACTTACTGGTATTGGACAAGTTATTATTGGTATAGTTGAAGATGTTAGTGGTGGAAATATATTTATAGTATTACTTTTAACTGCTATTATTTCACTTATTCTTGGAATGGGTTTACCTACAACTGCTAACTATATTGTTGTATCATCTCTAATGGCTCCTGTAATTGTGAGTTTAGGTGCTGCAAGTGATATAGCTATACCACTTATTGCTGCGCATTTATTTGTATTTTACTTTGGAATACTCGCAGATGACACCCCTCCTGTAGGGCTCGCCGCCTTTGCTGCTGCTGCCATATCCAAGGGTGATCCTATAAAAACTGGTATTCAAGGATTTACTTACGATATAAGAACTGCATTGTTACCATTTATGTTTATATTTAATACCCAGTTATTGATGATTGGTATTGACAATGTATTTGACTTTGTGGCTGTCGTCATATCCGCTATTATTGGTATGCTTCTTTTTGCAGCTGCTACTCAAGGTTTCTGGTTTATTAGAAATAAATGGTGGGAGACAGTTTTACTTCTTGCACTTACTTTTGTAATCTTTAGACCAGGTTATATCTGGGATAAAGTTCAAGCTCCATATGAAAATATTCCGGGACAAGAGATATTTACAATTGCAGATAAAATGAAAGCTGGAGATAGGCTACAGTTTGTTGTAAGTGGCGAAACACTTGAAGGTGTTCAAAGAAAATATACATTTGAACTACCTTTAGCCGAAGGTGCTACAGGAAAAGAAAGAATAAACGAAACAGGTCTAATACTTGATAATTTATTTGGACCTATGGAAGTTGCTATGATACTGCCTGGAAATAACAAACAAGTAGAAGCAATCAAAAATGCAGGTGTAGATAGTGGATGGATAATTGAATCAGTTCGTATTGATAAAGATAGATTGCCTAAGCAACTTGTATTAATCCCTGCATTTATACTGATGTTCCTCTTAGCATCAAGACAAATAAAAATAAGAAATAGATTAGCTAAAGAAGAAGCCAACTAAATAGTTGGTTTTAGTTCTTATTTAATTAAACCTATCTCTTTATAATATCTTAATGCTCCACTATGAAGTGGAACACTAAGACCTTCTAGGATTGATTTTTTATTTATATTTTTATATGAAGGGTGTAGTTTTTTAAAATAATCTAAATTACCCATTAGAGATTTTACTAACATATATACAGTATCATCGCTAACATCCGTACTTGATAGCAATACAGCTTTTACTCCAAAGGTTTCTATTCTTTTTTTATTACATGTATATGTATTTTCTTCTATATATTTCTTTTTATAATATGGATTTTCTTTAATAAGCTTATCAATTGCCGAACCTTTTAGTTCAACTAATTTTGCATTTGCTAAATTACAAGCATTTTTTATATTTGAAGCTGGGTGTCCAACCATATAAAAATATCCATCAATTTTATCATCGATTAAAGCATCTGGCATTTCTACAGAACTTAAGCCTCCAGCAAATTTTAAATCAGATTTTTTGATACCTATAGAATCAAACATCACAAGAGTTGTAGCTTCTGTACCTGAATCCTTATTTCCAATATTTATTCTTTTATCTTTTAAATCATCATAGGTATTTATATTTGATTTTGTTTGAACTACTAATGTTTGCAATTCATAATACATAGCCATAACAGATCTTATATTTGAACTTTTATCTTCTTTATAATCTTTGTGTATTACATCATTTTGTATAATTGCAAAATCAAATTCATTATTTTTAATATTCTTAAGATTGATCAATGAACCACCTGTAGCTTCCACTAAACATCTTAGTCCTGTATCTTTTTTATTTTTATTGACTAAGTTACAGATTTCTTGCCCAGTAGAGTAATATGTACCAGAAACTCCTCCCGTACCTATAGTGATAAACTTTCCACTTAAAATAGAACTACTTAGTAATAATGAAACATATAGTTTATTCATAGATTTCCTTTTCTTTTTACTTTCTAAACTCTTGAATTATGTACTTTAAAAATAATTCCTATATAATGCATCTTATCAATTTAAGGTTTAATATGCGATTACTTATAATTTCACTTGTATTTATAGTAACAAATATTTTTGCTATAAATACTAAAAATGTATTAATACTAAATTCTTATCATAAGGGATTTGAAGTAAGTGATACTATTATTAAAAATATTGAGACTAAGTTTTACTCTAATAAAGATATAAATGTTGATATTTTATATATGGATGCTAAGCAAATTTATTCTCGTGATTATATAAAACAATTAAGTGACTTATACTCTCTTCAACTTAAAAATCGTACATATAATCTTGTGATTACTATTGATAGGTTTGCTTATAAATTTGCCGTGAAAAATTATTCTAAAATATTTACAAATGAAAAGCTACTCTTTACAGGAGTTGAACAGTTTTCACATGAACTTGCAAAAGTTTATGGTCTTGAAAATAAAATATTTGGCATTATTCAAAAACTCCAAATAAAAGACAATATAAACTTAATATTAAAAACTATGCCAAATATTAAAAAGCTATATATTTTAAACGATAGAAGCCCTAGTGGAAATGATTCTAGTTCATTTATATTAAAACAAATAAAACAAATGAAA
>DQSS01000019.1 GCA_015663165.1 Arcobacter sp.
GTTTTTTTACAGCCATTTGTAAACAATCCTTTTTTAACTCCTATAGTATCGTAGTTAGCTTAAGTTTTTAGGCACTCAGATTTTTCATTAAACCTAGTCTTGAGATAGATTCTTTTAGTATAAATATACTTTTTTCACTCTTAACCGCAATTCTTACATAAGAATCATCTAAATACTCAAAGTTAGAACAATCACGAATCATAATTTTATATTCTTTTAGGTGCTCTTGGAGAGTACTTGCTTTTATATTTTTTAACTTTGCTAATAAAAAATTTGAATCAGAAGAAAATACTTTTGTGAAAATTGGAGAGTCTTCTAATACTTTTTTTAATAATAGGTGATTTTTGATATTTATTGCTTTTGATGTTTTAGCAAATAACTTATCATTTAAAGCTTCTTGTAAATAGCAAGAGTCAAAATGACTTAGTTTCCACATAGGTTCATTTTCTTTTAGTTTTGCTATATTTTCTTTAGATGAGATAATAGTACCACATCTTACTCCTGCACATGAATAGAATTTTGTCATAGATTTTAGAATATATAAGTTTTTATATTTATTGATATATCTACTTACGCTTGGAAAGTTTGTAAAATCCAAAAAGGATTCATCAATTAAAACTGTACAATTTAATTTATCCCAAGCTTCTAAAAATTCTTCTATGTCATAAAATTTACCCTCAGGTGTTGATGGATTTACAAAAACTACTAATGAATTTTCGTGAACAGCCCTAGTGATATTTTCAAATCTATTTATTGAATCGTATGTATAGTTATATATTTTACAAGCTTTTTTGTATTCTAAATATGCAGGAGAATAAACAGTACAATAAGAAAGATTTAGATGATTAAAAAGCGAAAATATTGCAGAACTTCCACCATTGTATAATTCAATATTTTCTACATCTACATTATATCTATTTGCAATTTTACTGTACAATTTATCGTATGTAGGATATGAAGAGATATCTAAAGTATTAAAGTCAAGTTTTATACTTGGCTTTAAAAAATTTATATTTGAACTTAAATCTATGATTTCATCAACAGAGCAATTTAGCTCTTTACTAAATTGTTCTACTTGTCCACCATGAGAAAATTCTTTCAATTCTATACTCTTAAAGTACGTTATTTACTGATATTTTTCCATCTTTTGAAGTAATGAATAGTGTCAGTTCATATGCATCTTCATGATTAACTTTTGCATTTATCTCAAAATCACCATTTTGATTTAAATCTGGCCATTTATCTATCCCCATAACTTCTTCTTCTCCTTCATAGTGATAACCATCAAATCCGACAATAACTGCTTCTTCAAATTTATTAACATCTACATTTTGAATTGATTCTAAGTCTTTGATAAGCTGTTTTAATATCTTTTTAAATATCCTTATTTCTTGTTTTTCTTCCATTTTATTTCCTTTTATTTCTTTTGTAAAATCAATTTTTTCAATATAGCCATTCTTACACAAACACCATTTGCAACTTGCTGTAATACTTTTGATCTTTTATCTTCAAGTATCTCATCACTTATATCAATATTTCTATTTACAGGTCCTGGATGTAAAATAAGTATGTCTTTATCTTTTATTAATTTTTTAGTAATACAGTATTTTTTTGCATATTTTTGTTTCTCTTTTTCAAGCTCTTCAGGCAATACATTTGATTCATGCCTTTCGTGCTGAACTCTTAAACTCATAATAATATCAAGTTTATTTACTATTTTTTTAAGCTTTGAAGTTGTTTTATATATAGAAGAAACTTTATATTTTTTTGGAGAAACTAAAATTGGCTTTAGTCCAAATCTAGGTAAAAGTTCCAAGTTTGATGTAGCAACTCTTGAGCTTGAAATATCTCCAACTATTGCTATTTTTTTGCCTTTTGTTTTTCCATCAAAGTGCTCATATATAGTAAATAGATCAAGTAGTGCTTGTGTTGGGTGTGCATTTTTACCATCTCCTGCATTTATAATAGGACAATCTACATATTCTACTAAAGAAGCAGGTAATCCACAATCACTATGTCTTATGATTATAGCATCAGGTTTCATAGCATTTAAATTAGCAACGGTATCCTCAACTGTTTCACCTTTTTTTGTAGAGCTTGTTTGAACTTCTAAGTTTACAACATCAGCGCCAAGTCTTTTAGCTGCTATTTCAAAACTAGATCTAGTTCTTGTAGAATTTTCAAAAAATAGTGTCACTATTAATTTTCCCTCTAAGATACTATTTGTTTGTAAATCTCCAAACAACCTAGCATCTTTAAATAAGTCCAATATCTCATTATTTGAAAAATCGTTTGGCGTGATTAAATGTTGCATTGTATACCTTTATAATAATAATGTGATTATACAATTAAATTGCTAAAATAAATTTAATTGTTTATTTTAAAGAAATGCTTAAGTATTTGTGATACTATTCTAAAATATTATGAAAAAAGGATTACAAATGTACAATAGAGAATATCTAAATGACGGTAAATCAAACGAAGAAACTCAAAGTAGTTATGAGAAAACACAAAGTAGACCAGCAGATTTAGCTGGGTTTTTAAAAGCTACTTATCAATTATTTGCTTCTAGTTTAATGGCAGCAACAGTAGGTGCTTATGTAGGACTAGGAATGGCTTCTATGATTGCTAGCTGGTACTGGGGATTAGTGATTTTAGAATTTGCTTTACTTTTTGGACTTTATGCTGTTAAAGATAAACCAGGTATAAACCTTGCTGTTTTATTTGGATTTACATTTATGAGTGGTCTTACACTAACTCCTCTTTTAAGTTCAGTATTTAATATGCCAGGTGGTGCAGGAATTGTTGCACAAGCATTCTTAATGACTTCAATTGCATTTGGTGGAATATCAATGTTTGCTATGACTACTAAAAGAGACTTCTCTGGTATGGGTAAAATGTTATTTATTGGACTGATTATTATAATTGTTGGTTCTATTTCAAATATCTTTATTGGATCTTCTATGTTACAGCTTGGTATTGCTATGGCTGGAGCATTATTATTTTCTGCTTTTATTCTTTATGATACTCAGCAAATTATTAAAGGTGGATTTTCAACTCCAATTGAAGCTGCTATTGCTTTATATCTTGACTTTTTAAATCTTTTTGTAATGTTATTACAAATACTGGCATCATTTGCCGGTAACAAGGATGACTAACAAAAACCTTCGTTTAATAGATGCTAATCTAAATAGATTAGCAGAAGGTATTAGAGTCATTGAGGATATATTTAGATATGTTCTTGATGATAAAACTACTGCAACTCGTCTTAAATCTCTAAGACACAAATCAAGAATAGATATCTATACAGAACTTATAACTTCAAGAGATATCAAAAATGATGTACTTAAAACATCAACTGCAAGTGAACAATCACGAAAAGACTTAACATCAATACTTATTGCAAACTTCAAAAGAGCACAAGAAAGCTCAAGAGTTTTAGAAGAATTTTGTAAATTACTAAGTACAAAAGATAGTGAAAACTTCAAATATATCAGATATGAACTTTATGATATAGAAAAAACTATAGCAACAATCAAATAAATCAATAAGCACTTTCCATTTTATCGCTTTTTTGGGCAACATTAGATATAATCCAAAATATATAAAAGCAAGAATAATAGAGGATTTAGGATATGACAAAATACATATTTGTAACAGGTGGAGTTTTAAGTAGTTTAGGAAAAGGCATTACAAGCGCAAGTGTTGCTGCCCTTCTTAAGCAAAGTGGATACGATGTAAGTATGCTAAAAATAGATCCTTATTTAAACGTAGATCCAGGAACAATGTCCCCTTTAGAACATGGAGAAGTTTATGTAACAGCTGATGGGGCAGAAACTGATCTTGACTTAGGACATTATGAAAGATTTATAGATAAGACTTTAGGGAAAATGAACAACTTTACAACTGGTCAAGTTTATTCTTCTGTTATTAAAAGAGAAAGAGAAGGTGGTTACTTGGGTAAAACTATTCAAGTAATTCCACACATCGTAAATGAAATCAAAGATAGAATTTATGCTGCTGGAAAAGGTCATGACTTCTTAATAGTTGAGCTTGGTGGAACTGTTGGAGATATCGAAGGCTTACCATTTATGGAAGCTGTACGAGAAGTAAGACATGAAAATCCTAAAACTAAAACTATGAATATTCATGTTACTCTAATACCTTATATAGCAGCAGCAGGTGAGCTTAAAACAAAGCCAACTCAACATTCAGTACAAGAATTAAGAAGAATTGGGATTATGCCTCATATGCTTGTATGTAGAACTGAACATAAACTTCCAGAAGATTTAAAAAGAAAATTAGCATATTCTTGTGATGTAGATGATGATGCGGTTATTGAAGCTGGAGATGCTGCAAGTATTTATGCTGTCCCTATGAACTTCTTAAAAGAAGGTATTTTAGAATCAATTGCAAAGCATTTTGAGATGGATAAGTTAAACCCAGATATGGATGAATGGGATAATCTAGTAAAACATATCGTGCATCCAAAAGATGAGATGACTGTTGCATTTGTAGGAAAATATCTTGAACTAAAAGAAGCATACAAATCACTTCAAGAAGCACTTATTCATAGTGGAGCTCACTTAAATACAAAAGTAAATATTAACTGGTGTGATAGTGAAGATATCGAGAAAAAAGGTGCAAATGCAATTATTGCATCTAGTGATTGTGTTCTTGTAGCTGGTGGATTTGGAGAAAGAGGAGTTGAGGGTAAAATTGAAGCAATCAAATTTGCAAGAGAAAACAATATTCCTTACCTTGGAATCTGTCTTGGTATGCAACTTTCAATTGTTGAGTATTTAAGAAATGTAGTTGGAATCAAAGATGCTAATAGTGTAGAGTTTGATAAAGATACAAAAGAGCCTGCAATCTATCTTATAGAGCAATTTATGGATAATACGGGTAATCACCAAGTAAGAACTCAAAAATCACCTATGGGTGGAACTATGAGACTTGGAGCTTATCCATTTGATACAAAAAAAGGTAGCAATCTTGAAGCAGCTTATGGAACTCATTGTGAGTTAGAAAGACATAGACATAGATATGAAGCCAACCCCGCATATAAAGATGCTTTAGAAAAAGCTGGTATGAGTATCACTGGTGAATCTAATGGATTAATTGAAGTGGTTGAGATACCTGGTCATAAGTGGTTTACAGGGGTTCAGTTTCATCCTGAATTTACAAGTAGTTTACAAACACCAAATCCTATTATTTTGGCATTTGTAAAAGCTGGTTTAGAAAATACTAAATAGTTAAAGTTTACTTTATACAGGCAAAGTTATTTTAAACTTTGCCCCCTTATACTCAATATCTTCATAAGTATAAATTTCATTTTCAACTTCTATACTACCATTCATACCTTCA
>DQSS01000375.1 GCA_015663165.1 Arcobacter sp.
AATATTGAGACCATAGTACCGCCAAGAGCTACAGCAAAAACTAAAAAGATAAAAAATGCAAAATTCTCTAAAAATCAATTTATCTACAATCATGAAGATGATTGTTATATTTGTCCCAACAACCAAAAACTTAAAAAGATAGAAAAACAGTATGAGAGAGATGGAAGGATGTTAGATGTATATAGAATATCAAGTAGCTACTGTAAAATTTGCCCATTAAAGAAAAACTGTCTCTCAGATAAAACACCAAATAAACAGATGTATAGATGGGAACATGAAAATATTATAGATAATTACACAACAAAAATGGCTACTCAAGAAGCAAAAGCAATAGTAAAGAAGCGAAGCTCAATTGTAGAACATCCATTTGGAACTATAAAAAGAACATTAGGCTGGGATCACTTTCTTGTAAGAACTAAAAAGAAAGTTCTAGGGGAAAATGCTCTCATCATGTTTACCTACAATTTTAAAAGATTACTAAATCTCATAGGGATAGTTCTGTTTAAAAAACTCTGTATAGCTATAAAAGAGAATGATTTAAGCCAAATAAGAGAAGAAATAGCAGCTTATATCTTGGCGTTTGGAGTTAATTTAGCCTATTTTTTAGAAATATTTTTATTTTTACAAAATATCTTAAAAAAGATGAGATATTTGAAAATCTGAGTTGAGAATCTAGGCTAAATTAAGGGTGAATTGGACTAAGTTCACAGTCTCTATGATTTGTTATGCTTATTGAAGTAGTTGTTAGAATAGTCTTAAGAATATTTTTAATTCATCAAGTATTGAATCATCAAAATTCCAAATATCTTTTTTTATAGTTTTATTGTTACTCATTAAATTATTTTCAATTTCTTTAGTATTATCAATATTATTTATTAATTCATTTGAACACTTTCTTGATTTCTGTTTTTTATCTTTACCTATACAAGTGTCATATTTCAAATAATTACTCACCCAAACTTTATCAAACTCTTTATCTTTTATTTTTTCACCTTGATCTTCTAAACATCTTTTCCATTCAGTTAGGCAATCTGCATAAATAGAATTTTTAGATTTTATTTTTCTCATTACTGTTTCAAGTTCACCTTGTCCAGCAACATTTGTAATATAACAAGCTATACTCAAATCTAGAGTATCACTTCTTTTAAGCTGATTTATTCTATCAAGTGTTATATCATTACAAATACTTTTTAATGCTTTATTTATAAAACCAACTCTTTCTGCAATACCAACTTCATCAGCATCAAGAATAATGCCAATTTTATTATATTTATCTAGCTTAAGTGATTGTAAGTTAGCAGTAAGTTTAGTATATCCACCTAAACAATCAAAATCATCAATTTTACAAATAGGTATACCAACTTTAATATTTGGTAAATTTAAGTTATCAATTAATGCTTCAATAAAATATTGATCATTTTCGCTTTCTACTATAATTAAATTACTCACCTCTAATCTCTATATTATGAGTTAGTTCATATTCTAATTGTTCATTGTCTTTTTGTTTTGTAACTATAAAATTAGTTTTTTCATCTCTGTAAAATTCAAAATAACTACCATCATTTTCTTGGTTGACTTTATTGAAAACTTCAATACATTCTTTAGAATGTGTCGTAATGAAAATTTGACAATTTGCCATTTCTGAAACTTCAAATACAATATTCCATAATTTTGAATAGTTTGTAAAATGTATTCCATTTTCTATTTCATCTATAAATAAATAACCATCTTTACTTGCCCATATAGCACATAAAATAGCAATATAACGATTTATACCTTCTCCTAATGAAGAAAGCAATACAGGTAGTTCTCTGTTCTTTAAAGCAACTTTTAAAACAATATCTCTATCAGTTGCTTTTTGTTTTAATGCTACTAGATTTTCATCAAATAATTTTAAAGAATTATTTAAAAACTCTTCTTTATTTAAATCTACTAATTTACCATAAAGAATTGCAATATCTCTTTCGTCAGTTGTTGTAGATGTAATAAAATTAACTTTTGATTTAATAGTATCATATCGCTCTTTTCTCATCATTGGTGGTCTGTGAATTAATCTTTCAATAAGAAAATTTCTTTCATCATCGTTAACTGTTAATTTTAATGATGGTTGATACTCAATCATTAAATTTTCTTCATGAAATAAATCTTCTGCTTTTTCGGGCATCATTTCTGTATATTCAATTTTAATTTTTTTATTATTTATAGAAAGTTCAACTTCTAAACTATTTTCAAAGATAAAATCTAATTCAAAATATCTATCTCTTCTTAAACTTGATTGTCGTCGTTTCATCATTTCATATATATTAAAACTTAAATCTAAACTATCAGAAGATGAAATAAATAACTCAATACCTTCCATTAAAGATGTTTTACCAATGTTATTTTTACCACTTATTAAATTTACTCTTTTAATATTATTAATATTTATTTTCTTAAAGCATTTAAAATTACTAAAAGTTAAGTTTTTAATAAAATGATTTGGCATTATAATTCCTTATGTTTTATTTATTATACTGAATTTATAATAATATATTGGTTAGTTGTCGCTTTAAGAAGGTAAAAATATTTTTTGAGTATAACGACTGAAGATAGCCAATAAGTCGCCGCTAGGCTACTTATTGGATGCTCTGAGACTGTGAAAGAACCCAATCCCAAACACTAAAAAGTATTCTACAAAAATCACTCTAAAATTAACCATACTAAAATCATAAAAACAGTATGATCCCAAATTATGCAATAGAAAATTAAAAATATTATCTACCATTGCACTCAAGGCACATTCATTAAAAAAATTCAG
>DQSS01000201.1 GCA_015663165.1 Arcobacter sp.
AAGTATGCAATAGATATTCAAAAAGATACAAACTTTGAATACTTCACATATCTAATAAGTGAAATTCAGCTTGTGATGAAAGAGTATGATCCTGATGATGTACTAAGTGCTAGAATGTTATCTGATGAATTTCATTTTGTTACAAGAATTACAAGACTTTTACATGACAGTACTAAAGATGCGCAAATTACTGCATTTAATAAAGAGCGAACTTATGAGTCTAAAGAGCTTGATAAAGAATCAAGAGATGCACTTACTATATTCTTATTTGAAGAAACATATAAAGAGTATGAGTTGATATTTGTGTATGCATATATGCAAAATTATACGAACTCTACTACGCTTTATAATGTGTATCAAGATTTAATAGATGAATCACAATATCACCTAAAATGCTTTGGTAACATGCTTTCAAAGATGGGAATACTTGCAATTCCAAGAACACTTATGAAAGAGATTTATAAAAGAGAAGATATCAAACAATTCTTACTTGATGGTATAGAAGAAGAAAAAGCTGCTAAAGAAGAGTGTGTTAAACTTGCTCGTGCTGTTAAAGATGAAGAGTTATCTAAGTTCTTTGAGTTTATTAATTTTCAAGAAAATTATCATATTGAACTTATGCAAAAAGCAATTAAAATTTTATAGAAAATTTGTATGAATCAAACTAAAAAAATAGCAGTCTTTTTTGACTGTGATAATATAAGCCCTAAATATGTAAAAGATATATTTGATGAATTAGCAAATATTGGAGATATTATAATCTCTAAAGCTTATGCTGATTGGGGAAGTCCACGCCTACGAATTTGGAAAGAACAAATACCAATTTTTGCTATTAAACAAATACAAACGACACCAAATACTTCAAGCAAAAAAAATGTTTCTGATTTCCAAATATTAATAGATATTATGGATACTATGACTGATAGTAGAGCTGATATGATTGTAATAGTATCTAGTGATAGTGATTTTACTTCTTTAGTTATAAATGTAAAATCAAAAGGCTTTGAGGTGATGGGTTTTGGAGAGTCTAAAACAATAGAGTCTATAAGAGTTGCTTACAATGATTTTATAGAATTACCAATAAAAAAAGAGATACAAGAAAACAACAAAGATATTATTACTGTACTACAAGAAGCTATCAATACTCTAAAAGATGATAACAACAGAGCTTTGGTATCTCAAATAGGAACATACCTAAAAAGGCAAAAATCATCGTACAACCCTAAAAATTATGGTGGAAATACATGGACAAGTATCTTGAAAAGGTATCCCACATTTTTCAACGTAACAGTAGATGAATATAAAAAAAGCAAAGTATTTGTAGAGCTATTATGATAACATTAAGTACAACTTATAATAAGAATAAGCTAAATAGATAATTTAACAAACACTTAATAATAAAAGAGTATTATTTTCCTAAGAGTTTCATACGCTCTCCTTTTTACTATCTAGCTCTTACTAGGTAGTAAACTTCCAAAATAAAGGACATAATATGCAAGACAATGAACCAAGCTTAGAAAAGATGGACGACTACAACGGAAAAGAATCACCACAAAAAAGAAAAATTATAAATAGCGTAATAATATTTTGTTTAGTAATGGGTGCAATTTTAGTAACAACAAAAATATACAATCAAGATGAACAAGACTATGTGGGAACTAAAGATAAACCAGGAATACAAATAATTAGACACTTTTAATAAATTGAATTTAATTTTTATTTGCTATAATCTTTTTTAATAAAACAATATGACTAGCTAAAGGCAGAAAAGTATGATTGAAAATATCAAAAATGAGATAAAAAAAGTAATCGTTGGACAAGATGAACTAATAAACAGCATGTTAATAGCATTACTAAGTGAAGGGCATATATTAGTTGAAGGAGTTCCTGGAATTGCTAAAACTACTGCTGTTAATTCTATGGCAAAATCACTTGGATTTGAATTTAAAAGAATACAGTTTACACCTGATTTACTTCCTTCAGATATTACAGGTAGTGAAATACTTGACCTTAAAAATAACGACTTTAAAATCAAGCACGGACCAATCTTCACAAACCTTTTACTAGCAGATGAGATAAACAGAGCAGGTGCAAAAGTACAATCAGCACTTCTTGAAGCAATGGCAGAAAAGCAAGTAACAATAGGTGAAGAAACTTTTAAATTAGAATATCCATTTATGGTTCTTGCAACTGCAAACCCAGTAGAGCAAGAAGGAACTTATGAGTTACCTGAAGCTTCACTTGATAGATTTATGCTAAAAGTTGAAGTTGGATATAACACAATAGAAGAAGAGCTTGAGATAGTTCAAAGAGTTGCTAAAAAAGGTTTTGAAACTATTGTTCAAGTTTTACAAAAAGAAGAATTTGAAACTTTAAAACAACAAGTACGAGATGTACATATAGATGATGAACTTTCAAAATATATATTAAAAATAGTATTTGCTACTAGGGAGCCACAAAATTATGGGCTTGAAGAGATTGCTGATTACATTGATTTTGGGGCTAGTCCTAGAGGAAGTATCGATTTATATAAAGCTTGTAAGGCTTATGCGTTTTTAGAAAATAAAGAGTTTGTAACACCTTATGATATAGCACAAGTTGCATTTTTAGTCCTAAGACATAGAATAGTTCTAAACTACAATGCAATTGCAGATGATATAAGTGCAGATGATATTATCAAAAAAATACTAGAAAAAATACCAACACCGTAAGTACTTCATGACAACACGAGAAAATATCTTTCTAAAAGATAAAAAAATGTCTCTTTTTCTTAAATCAAGAAAAAAGATATTTACAAATCTTTTAGGGGAACATAGCTCTTTACATAGTGGAAATGGACTTGACTTTAAAGAGTTAAGAGAATATGCTAGTGGTGATGATATACGCCATATAAACTGGAAGGTAACAGCAAAAAGCCTAACGCCCGCTATTAATATTTACAATGAAGATAAACAGCTAAATGTAGTACTTGTATATTTAAACTCTGGAAGTATATATTTTGGTAGCCACAAAAGTAAGCAAAATACTATGATAGAAGTTCTAGCAACTCTAGGATATGCAGCTGTAAATAAAAATGATATGTTAAGTTCTGTATTTTTTTCAACTTCAGAAGAAGCATTTATAAAGCCTTCAAAACATAAAGCAATAGTAGATATAAATATTCAAAAAGCAGAGAGTTTAAAAACTCTAGGACATGAGATAAACTATAAAAAGTTAAATGAATACTTACTTGGTAAAATCAAAAAGAAATCACTTATTTATATAATAGGAGATTTTTTAGAATTGGCAGATTTTAAACTACTTGGTACAAAGCATGAAGTTTCTTGTATAGTTGTAAGAGATAGATTTGAAGAAGATTTAAAGTTACTTGGAGAGTTTAATTTTGTAAATACAAATGATGGAGAAACTGAAAATATATTTTTAGATGAAGGTGCTATTAAAAAATACAATGCACTTTTAAAACAACACGATATGGTACTATTTGCAAACTTTAAAAAAGCAAATATTAGATATAAAAAAATATATACAAATGATAATGTAATGTTAAAATTAAAACAACTAGTACAAGGCTAAAAATGAATGAATTAAAAGATATAAAAGCAATAGAATCTATATCAATAGACTTTAGTGCTTATTTTATATTTATTGCTTTGTGTATTTTATGTATTGTAGTTCTTATAATTTTTCTAAAGACTAGAAAGAAGAGATTAACAAAGTCACAAAAAGCAAGTAGGTATCTAAAAGCTTTAGATTTTGATACTTATGATGACAAAACATTAGCATATAATTTTACTATTTATGGGCATGAATGTTTACAATCACATTATGAAGATGAATTTTTAAAAATCATAAGACAGCTTGAACAATATAAATACAAAAAAGATATTCAAAAAATAGATAGTGAACTAATAGAAGAGATGAAAGACTATATAAAGGTTCGAGTATGATGGACTTCTTAGGAAAAATAGAGTTTTTATACCCGTATGTATTTGTACTTCTAATTGTATATTTTATATGTATATTTTTATGTAAATCTAAGAGCCAAAGTATATATTTCTCAAATATCAAGATGTTAAAATCGGTAACTAAGAACCAAGGCTATATAGTAAAAGGACTACGATTCCTAGTGGTATTATTTATGATTATTGCTCTAGCAAATCCAGTAATAAAAGATGAAATAATAATAAATGACAACAAAGGTTATGAGATATCTCTGATACTTGATGCAAGTGGAAGTATGAGAGAAGCAAATAAATTCCAAATAACAAAAGATATTGTTATGGATTTTGTAAGTCAGCGAAAAACTGACAGACTAGCTCTTAGTATCTTTGCAGATTTTGCCTATGTTGCTGTACCTTTAACATATGACAAAGACTCTTTACTAAATCTTCTTACTTATGTAGAAGTAGGAATAGCAGGACAAAGGCAAACTGCCTTATATGAAGCTTTATATCTAAGTAGTGATTTGTTTAAAAATAGCAAGGCAAAAGAAAAGATAGCAATACTTCTAACAGATGGAATTGATAATACAAATACAATACCACTAGATGTAGCAATACAAAAAGCAAAGAAATATGACATCAAAGTATATACGATAGGTATAGGAAATACTGGAGATTATAATTCACAAGCCCTAGAGCAAATTGCAAAAGCTACTAATGGTAAGTTTTATGAAGCTAATAGCGTACAAAAGATTCAGGAAATCTATAAAGAGATAAATGAGTTAGAAAAAAGTGAAATCAAAACACAAAAGTTTGTAAAAAAAGAATACTATTTTCAGTATGCTTTAGATGTAGTAATTGGACTACTTTTTATGCTTATTTTACTTTCTAGGAAATCATCATGAGTTTTGATAATATTTATGCATTTTATATACTGATACTTTTAGCTGTGCTTATTTTTATAAGTGGAAGTATAAAAGACTATGAGAGATATTTTTCAGCTGAAATGCTTGAGAAGATAATAGTAGGAAAAAGTACAAAAAAATTAAATTTTGGATTACTTATAGGAAGTTTTATTTTTATAATTATTGCTATTGCAAGACCAATAATAGAAAATAAACCTATCAAAGTACCACAAAGCAATATAAGTATAGTAGTAGCCTTTGATATCTCAAAATCTATGTCTTGTAATGATGTATATCCTTCAAGATTAGATTTTGCAAAAAATAAATTTACTAATTTATTAGAAAATCTAAAAGATGTAAAAGTTGGAGCTTTAGGTTTTTCTAGTAGGTCATTTTTAATAGCACCCATTACAAATGACTATGCTACTTTAAAATATCTTATTAAGAATATTGATTTAAATTTAGTAAGTGTAAAAGGCTCATCAGTTTATGAAGCTCTTATTAGTACAAATGATTTACTTAAAAGTGAAGGTAAAAAAGCACTTATAGTATTTACTGATGGTACAGATAGCAAAGAGTTTAGCAAAGAGATAGCCTATGCAAAAGAGAATAAAATAAAAGTATTTGTATACACAATAGCAACACCAAAAGGTGGAGTTATCAAGTTAAAAGATGGAATTCAAAAAGATAAAAATGGTAACATAGTGGTTACTAGATTAAACACAAATATTAAAGAACTAGCTTTTGCAAGTGATGGAGCATATTTAGAACACTCAACTTCATCTCATGATATACAAGAGTTTGTAAATGCCATAAATGATAAGTTTAAATCAAAAGAAAAAAAAGATGTGATTATTAAAAATAATGAAGAGTTATTTTATATACCACTTTCTATATCGTTGCTTTTATTTTTTATAGCTATAAGCGGGTTTAGGGGATTTAGAAGATGATAAAACTTTTTTTATTAGTACTTAGTAGTATAATCATAAATGCAAGTATAATGGATGATGTCAATTTATACAAAGCACAAAAAGCATATAAGAACAATGACTTAAATACTTCACTTAACGCATATAAAGATTTGGATGTACAAAGTGATGAAGTACATTATAACATGGCAGATATATACTATAAACAAAAAAACTACAAAGAAGCAATACAATCATACAAAAATATATCAAGTGAAAAATTAGAATATAAAAAGTTGCACAATCTAGGAAACTCTTATTTACAAAATAATGATATAAAAAATGCCATTAAGTCATATGAAGATGCATTAAAACTAAGAGATGATAAGGACACAAAGTTTAATCTAGAACTTGCAAAACAAAAACAAAAAGAGCAAGAAAACAAAAAGAACAAAGATAAAAAAGATTCAAAAGATAAAAAAGAAAATGACTCTAAAAATAGAGATGGAAATAATAAGTCAGATAAAGATAAAAAAGACTCAAAGAAAAAACCAAAAGATCAAGAAAATAAAGATAAGAAAAAAGAGCAAAAAGAAGATACAAGATCACACAACAAAGACAAAAGTGAATTAAATAAAGATGCAAAAAAACAAAGTGAAGAAAACAACGAAACACAAGCATCAAAAGTAAAAAAATCTAAACTATCAAATATGGAAGAAAAAAGATGGACAAAAATTTTAAACAATAGAGGAATAAATACTCTAATGATACCACTTGATAAAAAAGGAAATGAAAATGAAACTACTATCAACCCTTGGTAAAATACTTTTTTTAGTATGTCTGCCTTTACTTCTAAACGCAAGTGTAAATGCTTCTTTAGACAAAATTGCAATATATAAAGGTGATAGAGTTACGCTAAGTATAAAAGCAAGTGGAGATGATATAGAGTTTCCAAATATAAAAGATATAGCAGGATACAATATAATAGGAACTTCAATCTCAAGACAGATGTACATAGTAAATGCAAAAGTAACAAAAAGTGAAGTTATGAAGTATACTTTTGCTCCAAGTGCATCTGTAACTATTCCATCTTTTAGTATCAAAGTAGATGGTAAGATTGAGAAAACAAAAGAACTAAAAGTAAAAATTGTAAAACTTCAAGCATCTAAAATAGGAGATGATTTTATATTTGAGTTTCACTTATCTAAAGATAAAGTTTACGTAGGGGAAGCTGTAAGGGCTACTTTTAAATTCTCATATAAAGTAGGTATCAATCCACTTGATGTAAACTTAGAAGAGTTCAAACCAAAACACTTCTGGGTAAAAGAACTTTCAAATCCAAAACCAAAAGAAGAAAATGGATATATAACACAAAGTATAAACTATCTTATATTTCCACAAAATGCAGGAAAACAACTACTTGATAATCAAATTATAAATGTAGCCACAAGACAAAGAAAAACAAACTTTATAATATGGAAAAAAGTATTATCAAATGAAAAAGAACTAGAAGTATTAGCCTTACCTGAAAATCTAAATGTACAAGGTTCATATATCTTAAATGTAACAGTTGATAAGACAAAGATAAAAGCAAATGAGCCAGTGAATTTAAGTATAAAAGTTGAAGGGTTTGGAAATATTGATGATATAGAAGGATTTAAATTGCTTCTTGATGATGAAGTTGTATACGCTTCAAAACCTCAAATACAAGCAACTATAAAAGATGGAAAATATGGAGGAGTGTTCACTCAAAAGATTTCAATAATTGCAGATAAAGACTTCACTATACCTGCCCTAAAATTTAAATATTTCGATATAAAAAGTAAAAAAGTAAAAACTATATCTTCTGATACATTTAATATAAAAGTACAAAGTAAAACTAAAGATACCCCAGTAATACAAACTAAAAACAATATAAAAACAATACAACTTCCACCTAAAATAATAATCCAAAAAGAAGATGAAGAAGTTAAATATATCTATGCACTACTTGGTATATTTATAGGTATGATTTTAATGTATTTGATAAAAAGAGATAAAAAAACTAAGCACATAGAGTTAGAAATATCAAAACAAATCAAAAAAGCTAAAGGTGATAAAGCCTTATATGAAGTGTTATTACCATATAGTTCAAACTTAAAACTAAAACCATTTATGAAAGAGATTGAAGAAAATCTTTACAATAATACAAAACATAAAATAAACAAAAAATCTATAATAGAAGTATTCGAAGAAGAAATAATCTAAACTTAAATAAACTTAGGTATAATTCCATCGCTTCTCTTAGACCTTTACAATCAACTTAAAAGGCAACTCCCCAGGGTAGGAATACAGCAAGGAACTTTTTTCTTTGGTGTGTTTAGGTATCTGGGAGGAGTACTAATTTTCAATCTAATCCAATAAATCAACTAAATAGCCATAAAAGAAAAAATAAGTTACAACGCCAATTCACACTTAAAGTGCAACAAAACCAACCAAAATTATGCCACCATTTTTCTTGAAACTTCCTTGAAAAATAT